>DAIQQD010000190.1:1433-4344 GCA_036787015.1 Chloroflexota bacterium | reverse complement strand
GTCAACCCCCTTTGTCCCCCATTCTTGGGGGAAAGAAAAGAACGCAGAGGGGCTTCGCCCCTCTGCACGCCCCGATGGATGGCGCGCCCAATGCCTGCTCTCCCGAAGAAGGGCAGGCACAAGAACGGGCAAGTCTTCCTGTCGTAGTTCAGTCTCTTACCAGGTCTCCCCCCAGTGCAGGCCGAGAACCACCACGTCACCGATGTTGATGACTCCGTCGTTGTTCAGGTCCTGCGGAATCCAGCCGGGAGTACCGGCCTCGCCCCAGTGCAGCCCGATCACCACCACATCGCCGATATTGCAGACGTGGTCGCCGTTCAGGTCCCAAGCAGGAACCGGCGATGCCACCGTGATGTAGTCGGTCTTGATCTCATCGTCGCTCCCACCCGCATTGGTGGCGGTGAGCTTGACAGTGTACGTTCCGGCAGAAGTGTAGGTATGGGTCGGGTTCTGGTCAGTGCTGTCCACCGTGCCATCGTTGTCGAAGTCCCAGGCCCAGGATGTCGGCGAGTTCGTAGACTGGTCGGTGAAGCTCACTGTCAGCGGCGCGGTGCCGGACTGTACGTCCGAAGTAAAGGCGGCGACCGGTGCATAATCATTACCGCAGCCATAGTAATCTAAGGCAGCATACTCACTATCCTCCACCGAATATTTGACAACCCACCCATAGTTTGGAACTCCTGACATGAATGCCTGGACATCCGCAGTGACATCCCAACTGATCCAATCATCGATATTCACGTTTTTTGGTTTGCTATCCGTTGGGCTTGATTGAAAAGACGGTTGTGTGTTCCACGAGATGGCGGCACCCCAAGGTGGCCCTGAGGTTCCAGTCCAAAAATCATTGACCCTGTGGACATCGTTATCACCACTTCCCCCTTCCATGTAGTAAACGCGCATCTTTAGGTTCGCACTCAAAATGGTGGCACCGGAAGGTATCTGGTTGAGACTCGCATGAACATATGCTCGGTAATTTCCTATTTCGGGGTATGTTGAAGATATGACTAGCACTTCAATGGAATTACCAGGAGCTTCAGTCGGATCCCCGCTTGTGACATATGTAGTATAGTCGAGAAGAATCGGTACCGTCGTCGGGCCCACTGCCGCCACCGCTGGCAAGACCAGGGTAGGCAGGACGCTGACCAGCATCGCCACCACCAGCAATCCCCCTAGAAGACCTTTGACTATCCTGTTCCTCTGCATTTCTCCTCCTTCTGATTCTGTATTGTGATTCGCCTTGAATGGCCGCCGCCGGCCAGTCAAGGCGGGCGCGAGCATGCTTGAGCCATCTGAACCTCCATGCCTTATGTCAATTTGTCATTCCCGCCAAAGCGGGAATCCAGGCGTCTGTGAGTGTCAGGTTCCCAACCTGACCCCTGTTCGGCGAACCCATCGCGCGCTCTCGTCAACCCCCTTGACCCCCATTCTTGGGGGAAAGAAAAGAACGCAGAGGGGCTTCGCCCATCTGCACGCCCCGGAACGGCAATCTCCTCACGCACCACACCCCGAACTCCCTAAGTCCCTCTTTCCCGAGGGAGGGATTCCAGGGAGTTGCGGACGCAGAGCCAAACTCCTGGTAGGACTGAGGCATCCCAAAGCTCCGGTGAGGCAAGCTACCAGGTCTCCCCCCAGTGCAGGCCGATGACCACCACGTCGCCGATGTTGACCACCCCGTCGTTGTTCACATCCTCCGGAATCCAGCCGGGAGTTCCGGTCTGCCCCCATTTCAGCCCGATGACCACCACATCGCCAATGTTGCAGACATGGTCGCCGTTCAGGTCCCAGTCGGGCGCCGTTGAATTGGCCGCGAAGCTGGCCGAAATGGTGTGGTTCGCCGTCACGTTGGTGAAGGTATAGCTAGTGACCGCTCCCACTGAGCCGCCGTCCACCAGGACATTGGCCACGTGGTATCCGCCATCAGCGGTGATGTTGAAGGACTGATTGGCTCCGTAGCTCACTGACACGCTGCCGGAGGGCGCTATCGAGCCGTGGGAGCCGGCGCTGGCGGTAATCGTAAAGGTGGCAGGCAGGTTGCTGTAGATCAGCAGTTGTGACACGTATTTGGACGATAGTCCAGTGGTGGTGGGGTAGCTCTCACCACCGCTCATGTAGTAGTACCAATACTCCGCATCGGCAGCTTCGTGCCAGTCATAGTTGCCAAAGGCATGGATGCCCCATGGGTTGACCGAAGTATCGGCAAACCACACCAGGCGCATGCCATCCGAGTAGCCTGTGTCTGGGTATTTGCCGTCCATATACCATGTAAGGCCAATCGGCCCTTCACGCGTCGAGTAGTTATACACGTTCTTATAGGCAAACCATTTGGTGAAACCATCACTGGATTTCACTTTGAGCTCGTCGCCAGCCGACATACCTCCCACCAGGTCACATAGGTCTTTCACGTTGGTGCCCTTGACCGCGCCCATGTCCTTGGTATCGACATTGGTGTCCTCTGCCGGGTTCCAGCGCAGCGCCTGTTCCGTTTCTTCATCAGGATCGTCTATGAAGACCGGGCCCTGGTGGTAGTAGTGCGTCGTGCCGTCGCCCAGCACCGGCATGTTGTCTCTCATCCACTGATAGGTCACGGTGGTCTGAGCCAGCACCGTGGTGCCGTCAGCCGCGTACTTGATGATGGTCAGACTGTTTGTGGCTGCGCTCGCCGTGCCGGGCACGACCAGGCCGGGCAACAGGCTGAGCAACAGCGCCACCACCAGCAATCCCCCCAGCCATCGGTTCATCCTTCTTTGCATCTCTGTTCCTCCTTTTGATTGGACATTGCTTTTCATTATCAACCCCCTTGGTCCCCCATTCATGGGGGAAGAGAAGAGGAGAATTGAGGGACACCCTCAAACTCCCGGCAGCATCCTGCTGCACCATCTCGATCTGTCATTCCCGCGAAACTTGTCCTCGT
>DAIQQD010000190.1:0-1333 GCA_036787015.1 Chloroflexota bacterium | reverse complement strand
GGCAGCATCCTGCTGCACCATCTCGATCTGTCATTCCCGCGAAACTTGTCCTCGTGAAGACGGGGAGCGGGAATCCAGAAACGCGTCCTCAGACGGTGGGCACAGCCCACCCTACATTGACTATCATTGCGAGCCATTCTCCAAGCCGTGCGAGGAGAAGGCGCGGCAATCTCACGCTTCTGCCATCATCCGTCAGTTCTTGACTTCCACCTCCGGTATCGCGTTTCCAGACGCATCTATGACCACCACATCCGACAGCGTCGGCCCTGCGGTCCCATCGGCCAGGGCGGTGAACTGGTAGCTGCACAGCACTCCGCTTCCCTCCACCCCTCCACTGCCCCCCATGATGACGATGCCATAGGACGAGACATGCCCCTGGTTGTTGTCTATCGTCTGAGATTCCGGATAGACCAGGGTGACAGCTCCATTGGCATTCGCCCAGTCCTTAAAGAAGCCGCCTTCAACCACGCCATCGCACCTCATCAGCGCCGGATCGAAGCTCAACTCGAATTGGGCTCCCCGGCACGCCGTGTCGGTGTCTATCCTCACCTCGACCGCAAACATGTCACCCTGCTTGATATCCCTGTCCACCGCCAGGCTGACTGTGGTCGTCGGCGCAGACTCCGAACAGGCTGCCGGTAGGGCCAACAGGAGCAGAACGCAACTGATCAGGAGGATTCTCGCCACACTTCTTCCGACTGCTCCGATTCGCATCGATGGTCTCCTTTGTATCCCTCTAAATGCCTGACGAAACATGAGAGTCTTCGCCGTTACACTCCCTTGTTGCAGAGCGCAAAGTCAACCTGTCCTGGATTCCCGCTTCCGCGGGAATGACACGCAGGGGGACACGCGCAGGCACCCGGTTGCGTTCCGCTACCCCATGCCAACGCCGCGCCGTAGGGGCTTGATTGATCAAGCCCTTCGGGCACGCCACCGTCCTCTTCATCTCACGGCTCACGACCCACCTACATTCCCCCACCCACTGGCATTGCCCGCTTCTTGAATCGCCTGACGATGAGGTACATGATGATAATCAGCAGCACCAACCCCGCCAGAATGCCGATGACCACCAGGACCCAGTCGATCTCCCGTGGTTCCTTCTCCGGCGCCGGCGGCTTGTACCACTCCGGGACGGTCAGGCCGGTCGTTTCGACGTCCAGCACCGTACCATCCTCCAGGGTCACCTTCGAAACCACCAGGTACTCTCCGGGTGGCAAGCCCTTGTCCGGATCTGCGGGGACGCAGGATGCAGCGAACAACCGGGAAAAGGGCGGAATTATGGACGAGGACGTCAGTTCCGTCTCCTCGTCCGAGAACACGTCTCCCGCACCGT
>DAIQQD010000028.1:0-15153 GCA_036787015.1 Chloroflexota bacterium | reverse complement strand
ACTAGTACAACCCGCTAGCTGCACTTCGTATAGCCGCAACCGCGGCAGAGGTAGCAGCCCTCCTGGTATATCAGCAGGTTCCCGCAGTCCGGACACTGTCCGGCCACGTTCTTGACCCTGGTGGTCGGCGGCGCGGCAGCGGGCCTCTGGGGGACCTCCTGGATTTCCTTCTCCAGGACACTGGCTATGGCATCGGCGCAGGACAGGACAGCGTGCCCTCCCTCCCAGACAATGGACGGGCAGCGTATGCCCCGGAGTTGCTCCACGATGCTGGCGATCTCAATCCCGGAACGCAGCGACAGCGAGATAAGCCTGGAGAGGCCCTCTAGCTGAGCCGAGGCGCAGCCGCCAGTCTTCCCTAACGTAGAGAAGACCTCGCAGATGCCATGCTCATCCCGGTTCACCGTCACGTATAGATTGCCGCAACCAGTCAGCACCCTCTCGGTGGACCCGGCCGTGACGCGGGGCCGCTTGCGCGGGGTGCGGGTCGGGGTCTCGACCTTGATCTCGGGCTTCTTCTCCTCCACCGCAGCTTCGTGGTTAATGGTGAGCACCTGGCTCTCCTTGCTCCCGTCCCGGTAGATGGTTATTCCCTTGCAGCCGAGTTCATAGGCCAGGCGGTAGACCGTGGCCACGTCTTCTCTGGTGGCATCGTGCGGAAAGTTCACCGTCTTGGAGACGGCATTGTCCGTGTGTTTCTGGAAGGCAGCCTGAATCCTGACATGCCCCTCTGGGGTAATGTCGTGGGCGGTGACAAAGACCTGTTGCACCCAGGCGGGCACCTTGTCCATGCCGCGGGCGCTGCCCCTGGTGGCCAGGTCCTTCATCAGATCCTCGCTGTAGAACCCTTCCCTCTTGGCCACTTCCTCGAAGTACGGGTTCACCTCCAGCAGGTGCTCCCCTTCGAGGATGGTGCGCATGTAGGACAGGGCAAACAGCGGCTCGATGCCGCTGGAGCACCCGGCGATGATGCTCAACGTGCCGGTGGGAGCGATGGTGGTGCGGGCGGCGTTCCTGAGCTTGGGCCACCCGGGCCGGTCATAGATGCTGCCCTCGAAAGCCGGGAAAGCGCCTCTGGTCTTGGCCAGTTCCGCGGAAGCAGCGGTGGCTTCCTTGTTGACGAAGCTCATAATGTTCTCGGCGGTCTCCAAACCCTTGTCTGAGTCGTACGCAATGCCCAGGCAGATCAGGGCATCGGCCAAACCCATGACGCCCAGGCCGATCTTCCGGGTGGTCTTGGTCATTTTCTCTATCTGCTCTGTAGGGAACTTGTTGGCTTCAATGGTGTTGTCCAGAAACCTGACCGCCAGCTTGACTCTATCGGCCAGCTTTGGGTAGTCGATCTCGACCTTGCCGTCCTGCCGCCGCAGCATCTTGGAGAGGTTGATCGACCCCAGGTTGCAGGACTCGTAGGGGAGGAGGGGTTGCTCACCGCAGGGGTTGGTGCTCTCAATCATCCCCAGCTTCGGGGTAGGGTTGTCCTTGTTCACCCGGTCGATGAAGATGATGCCGGGGTCGCCGGTCCTCCAGGCCATGTCCACTATCTTGTCGAAGACCTCTCTGGCATTGAGCTTCTGGACGGATTGCCTGGTGTTGGGGTTGATGAGATCGTAGTCGCGGCCTTCGTCGACGGCCTTCATAAACTCCTCGGTCATGGCCACGGAGAGGTTGAAGTTGGTGAAGACGTTTCCTTTCTCCTTGGCGCTGATGAACCTCAGGATGTCCGGGTGGTCGATACTGAGAATAGCCATGTTGGCTCCGCGCCGCATTCCCCCCTGCTTGATGACGTCGGTGGCCGTGTCGAAGACACGCAGGAATGAGATAGGGCCGCTGGCGATGCCGCCGGTGGAGCCGACCCTGTCGCTCTCCGGTCTGAGTCTGGAGAAGGAGAAACCAGTGCCGCCGCCGCTCTTGTGTATCAGGGCGGTCTGCTTCACGGCCTCAAATATGGACTCCATGGAGTCCTCGATGGGCAGCACGAAACAGGCGGAGAGCTGTCCCAGCTCCCTTCCGGCGTTCATCAGGGTGGGCGAGTTGGGCAGGTACTCGAGGCTGGCGGTCATGGCGTAGAACTTCTCTTCCCAGCTTCTGACATCAGCCTGCGGATCGTAGGCCAACTCCGCCGAGGCGATGCAGTGAGCCACCCGGCGGAACATCTGCTCCGGGGTCTCAATTGCCTTGCCACTGAGGTCCTTCTTCAGGTACCTCTTCTCGAGCACCTTCATGGCATTAGGTGACAGGCTCTTGATGGTCTCTCCCACGTCGGTGGCCGGAGCGCACTTCATTTGACTGGCTTTGGCCTTCACACTGGCTTCGCTTGTTTCCATCTGTCCCATCTTGGTCAGAGCCTCCTTGACAATACCCTCGATTTCGGTTGGCTCCACGGTTCGTTTGCCCCTTTGTTTTCCGCGCATGACCAGTCCCTCCATGCCGGGCAGAGGGAGTCTGGTTCCTGACTTGGCCTTCTCCATCCTCTGGATCACCTGGCTGGTAAGCTGCTCGGTCAGTTCCCGGTCGGTGATGCCCATGGACTGAGCGGCGGCAAAGACGGCCCGGGCTATCTGGTCGCGGGCCAGGCGGTCGGCGTCGCTCTTCTTGGCTTCGTGTTCAGACATAGCAGGCCTCCTAGGCCGTGGCCTTGCGGGATCTCTTGGCGGGTGACAATAGGGTTTCTCCGGGTATGAGGGGTAGTTGGGTGGCGGGCACCTTCCCCTGGCTATGGGTCAATGCGTCGAGTTCTCTCCTGAAGCTATCAATGTCAGTGAACTCCCGGTAAACAGAGGCGAACCGAATGTAGGCAATGCGGTCCAGTTCCTTGAGGTGCTCGATTACCATCTCCCCCACTGTTGAGCTGGGCACTTCTACCCTGCCCAAGTGGTGCAGGGCTCCCTCGATCTTGTCCACTACCTGCTCGATGTCGTCGTTCGATACCGGCCGTTTGGCGCAGGCTTTGCGAATACCGGACGTCAACTTGTCCCGGCTGAATTCCTCGCGACGGCCGTCCTTCTTGATCACCATGAAGCTGTCAGCGTGAAATCGCTCGTACGTGGTGAAGCGGGCATCGCAGTGCAGGCACTGCCGCCGCCGACGGATGCCGTCGTCGATGCCTCTTGAATCGACAACCTTCGAGTCTTGAAAACCACAATAAGGGCATTTCATGGGATTTGAGTCCTACTGCTTGGGGTGCCTCAGCACTATAACACAAGATATAGTGGCTGTCAATAGGTTATGGACGCTCTGAAACGGTGAGTCTCTGCTATTGGCCCCGGCAAGGTAGCCCTGGTGGCCAATATCTCACGCCGGCAGGAGGTGCGCTACGCATCTTCGTGGGAGTCCCGCTATATTTTTCCTCTGAGCAACTCTCTGACGGCCATTCTGCCGAAGTCCCAGAACTGCTCCCTGGCGCTCTTGAAGTCCATCGTTTGCAGCAGGCTGCCCAGAACTCCGAACATGAGCATGGTGGGCATAAGTCCGCGGGAGTACTCCAGCATCCAAGTGTGGCCCTTCATGCGGTAGCCCTTGTCATATCCTTTTCTCAAGAATGCCATGTCACCCGGCTTGTAGACCGCGGGCTCGAACTGTCCGCGGGCGTAACACTGCATTTCCCCATCCAGCAAGACATCGTAGACATGAGACCAATGGTAGCGGCCGGTGTAGCCCTCTGAGCCGATCGGGCTACCGACTATGACCAGATACTCCGTGACGGAGGCATACAGGATAGTCAGCATTCCCAGGGAGCCGCCGCACATCCTGAAGACCCAAGTCTTCTTACGGCGGATGCGGTTGGGATACTCCTTGTCCAGATCATCCGTGATGACCTCCAGTTTCTCTTCGAGAGGCAGGGCCAGGTTCTTCCGGCAGATGTCCTGCAGGGTATCAGGATCGAAGATATGGGCCACGAGTTCCTCCCCGGTCGGAGCCTGCCAAATCCGTCTCCAAACCCGAAGCTTTGGCAGGGTTCTCCCTGACCATAGTGATTCTGCCGAACGATGATATTAGCAACACCGATGGCTGTCAAGAAGAGGCACGCGAAGAGTGCCTCTTCTTGACAGGGCTATGCGCCAATCCTTAGAATACTCCCGGAGCAGGCGCTCCCGTTACGGAGGCAGCCGGGCTTTGCGGGGCAGTGGGTCAGAGACCCGTGGGACCTTCCCACGGGTTTTTTGTATATTGACGGCATATGCCGCCAGCGTCGAAATCTACAGGCGGATCAAGATGGATGGCGTGAGACAACAGCACGACGAGCGCGGAGAGCACGAGAAGAAGAACGTGGCGCTATCGTCGGTAGTGGCTGCGGTGTTCCTCACCGGCATGAAGCTGGTGGTGGGTGTGCTCACCGGCAGCCTGGGCATCATTGCGGAGGCCCTACATAGCGGCCTTGACCTGGTCGCGGCAATCGTTACGTACGTCGCCGTCCGGGTATCCGGTCGCCCTCCGGACAGCGAGCATCATTATGGCCACGGGAAGGTCGAGAACCTCTCGGCGCTCATACAGACCCTGCTTCTACTGGCTACCTGTGTGTGGATCATCTATGAAGCCATATCCAGACTCTTCTTTCGCCATGTGGAGGTCGACGTCACATACTGGAGCTTCCTGGTTATGGGCATCTCCATCATCGTGGATTTCACCCGCTCCCGCGCTCTGATGCGCACCGCCAAGAAACACGGCAGCCAGGCCCTCGAAGCCGACGCACTGCACTTCTCCACGGACATCTGGTCTTCCTGTGTCGTGATTGCTGGACTGGCCGGTGTCATGCTGGGAGACCGACTGCACGACTCGGCTCCAACTGCGGCGCATTGGCTATACCGCTCCGACGCCATCGCCGCGCTGGGCGTTTCGGTCATTGTGATCTACGTCAGTTACAGACTGGGACAGCGCACGATTGCCGTGCTGATGGATAGAGCTCCCAGAGGGATGACTGACTCTGTGCGGCAGGCGATGGCGAAGCTCCCTGGGGTCTCGGATGTGAGGCAGGTGCGCGTTCGGCAGAGCGGGCCTGCGACCTTTGTGGACTTGGTACTGTCAGTCAATGCTGACACCAGCGTCGAAAGGGCGCACAGCATTGCCGCCGAAGCTGAGAATATGCTGCACCAACTCGTGCCCAAGTCAGATGTCATGGTGCATGTGGAACCCTGTGCGCCAAACGGAACAGGGTCGGTGGAGACCATACGCGGCATCGCCGCTGCACATGGGGTTGATGTCCATGATCTGATTATACGTGACGTCAATGGCCGCCAAACTCTGGAGATGCACGCTGAGGTTCCGGATGACCTGAGTGTTGATGATGCCCATGAGCGTGTTAGTGCCATGGAACAGTCGGTGATGCGAGAGATACCGGGGATCCAGGATGTGGTGGTGCACATTGAACCCAGCAGCGACAAGACCATATGCCAACCGGCGGCCGAATCGCTGTCTCGGACGATTCAAGAGGTGATAGACCAATTACGGACACAGTACCCTTCTCTTCGTGACTGCCACAGCGTGAGCATCACCAGTGACAGCAGCAGCCGGTTGGGACTCTCCTTCCATTGCACCGTCTCACCCGATCTCAGCATCGCTGAGGCGCATGATCTGACCACAAGCATCGAAGCCTTCCTCCACGGGCAGTTCCCCGATCTGGAGCAAATCCTCATCCATGTTGAGCCGCACCAAGGAGTGTAGGCCAGTGGTATCGGTTCGCGTCCAATTCCTAAGCCGGACCTGCGGATCGTGTATCATTGGGGGGCATTCTCACAAAGGATCCGACGATTGGCGATAGAGTCGGGCAACCGAGCGGCGATCCTGAAGCGGTCACTCATCTTCTCCGGCCTGAATGATGGGGACCTGGATGCTCTGTCCAAGCTGGCGGTGAGCCACTCCTTCAAGGCGGGGGAGTTCGTCTTCTGGGAAGGCGACGTGCCGGCTCATTTCTTTGTAGTCACCTCCGGCAGAGTGAAAGTCCTGAAGCACTCCTCGCTGGGCAAGGAATTCGTGGTGGCCTTCTTCGGGCCCGGCGACGTCTTCGGCGAGGTTGCCGTTTTCGAAGAGAGGCCGTACCCGGCTTCCGCGCAGGCGATCTCGGATACTGCAGTGCTGGGGATTGGCCGGGACAGATTCCTGGCCTTTCTGTCCGGCCATCCCGAGGTGGCGCTGCGGATCATCAACATGCTGGGCGGAAGGTTGAGAGACGCTCAGAATCGGCTGAACGCTCTGGCGGGAGAACGGGCCGAGCAGCGGGTGGCCAGTACCCTGCTGATGCTTTCCTCGAAGTTGGGGCAGAGCCTCCCTTTCACGCGGCAGGAGCTAGCTGATATGTCCGGGACCACCATCGAGACGACCATCAGGGTCATGAGCCGCATGAAGAGGGGAGAGATCATTCGTTCGCGTCGCGGCAGGACGGACATACTGGACGAGACGAGGCTCAAGCTATTGAGCGAAGGGCCGCCGCTCGTCTGAAGCGGCTGTTGCTGCACCTGCCTCTTTGTCTGCTCTTTCGTGAGTGTCAGGTTAGAGACCTGACCGGCCAATCCGCAGCATATGCTCGTCGGAGTCATCAACCCCCTTGGCCCCCCATTCTTGGGGGAAGAAAAAACGAGGGGTTGAGGGACACCCTCGGACTCCCGGACAAGGGGCTTCGCCCCTCTGCACACCCGTGCTGGCTCGCACAACAAGGCCCTCTCAATCGGGGTCAAACTGACGGACTGAGACGACCCTGGAACCCCGGCAGCAGCCAATCCTACACTGTCCATTCCCGCGGAGGCGGGAATCCAGCGTACACGCCCGCTGCATCAGGCCGTCTTGTCAACCCCCTTTGATCCCCCACTCCTCCTGAGGCGGACTGCGCTTCTCTATGACCTAGATCATGGTGGCGGTATTCGAGGCCCAGTATGATGATTGATGTCTGATATGGGCAGGGCAGTACTCAGGAGGTGGCAGCATGTTCAACAGGTGCCCCGGAGTTGAGAGATCTGTGAGGATCGAGCTGTACAAGTGTCCCAAGTGCAGCGCCGAAGTGGAGATATTCTCCAACGAGGTCAAGGTGAAGTGCTACCAGTGCGGAGAGACGGTCTACGGTGAGAGGCTGCCTTCCTGCATCGACTGGTGTGCTTCGGCGCGAGAGTGTCTGGGGGAGGAGGGGTGGCGGCAGTTGAAGGGACAGGGCGAAAGCCAGTGAGTCGGGAAAGACCCGGCCGTCGAATACCACGGGATGAGTCACAAGGAAGGAGCAGCGACATGGGCGCGCGGGTGAAGATGATTAGGAAGGTTGTGCGCATTGATGAAGAGAAGTGCACTGGGTGTGGCGTCTGTGTACCAGCCTGTGCTGAAGGTGCGCTGCGGATAGTTGATGGAAAGGCGAAACTGGTCGGTGACAAGTACTGCGATGGACTGGGTGCCTGCCTGGGGGAATGCCCGGAGGACGCCATAACCATAGAGGAACGGGAAGCCGAGGAGTTTGACGACACTGCGGTCGGACACCACGTTCATCAGCATAGCCACGTGAAGGAGACGCTAGCCTGCGGTTGCTCATCGGCCAGCGTGACCCGACTGGAGCGACGGGATGTGGGGAACGAGTGTCCGAACTCGATGCGCCAGGAGTCCAAGCTAGAGAACTGGCCGGTGCAGCTCACGCTGGTCCCCACTGGGGCGCCTTTCCTGCAGGGGGCTGACGTGGTTCTGGCGGCAGACTGCGTACCGTTTGCCTATGCCGGCTTTCATCAGGATTTCTTGAGGGATCATGCTCTACTGGTGGCTTGCCCCAAGCTCGATGACTTCCAGGCTCACCTAGCGAAGCTGACGGAGGTTCTACGTGGTTCCACGGTGAAGAGCGTCACGGTGGTGCGGATGGAAGTGCCCTGCTGCTCGGGCCTGACCCATATGGTAAGAGAGGCCATTCGGCTCAGCGGCAGGAAGATACCACAGGGTGAAGTCATCATTGGGATCAAAGGGGATCGCCAGGCTTGATGCGAAGCAGGCCCAGCTTCGAGAAGCCGGGCCTGCGCTTTGCTCTGTCAACGCAGCCGATCGCCACTGGTGGCCTGGGACGGCCTCCGTCTTCCACGGGGGATGCCGGTGTGGCTCTCTAGGCGACCTCCGGCTCGATCAGCCCGTAGGCCCCGTCTTTCCGGCGGTACAGGACGTTGAAGGAGTTGTTGTCCGCGTTCAGGAAGATGAAGAAGTCATGGCCCAGCAGTTCCATTTGCACAGAAGCTTCCTCGACGGTCATGAGCTTAATGGGGAAGCGCTTGGCTTTGACGATGACATCGGGAACCCTCTTCCGTTCTATCTCTGTCTCTAGCTCTGCCCCCGTCTCTGCTGCGACCGCGACTCCCAGTTCCTTCCTCTGCCTGGCTGCTCTTCGGTTCCTGAGATAGTACTTTCCCTTGAACCGTCCTATCTGCTTGCGAATCACATCATCAGCGGCATCGATAGCGGCATAAACGTCTGCCTGCCTCTCTTCGGCCCTGATCAGCACGCCGTCGCTCTTGACCGTCACCTGAACGACATATCTGTTGGTCGTGGATTTGGCCTTCTCTTTGGAGATTTCAACCTTGGTGTCGACGATGGAAGGCAGAAGGTGACTTAGTTTGCCCATCTTCTTGCTGACATAGTTCTCCACAGCCTTGGATAGTTGCAGTTTCTTGCCCCTGACTTCTATCTCCATGTTCTCAATCCTCCTTGTGCCATCGCTGAAAACTCGATTGTGGGTGAAATTCGGTGGCCGTGTCGATGCATCCCCGGTCAACGACAGTCGTCATTGAGAGGAAGCGAGTCTGATGAGTCATCGCATACAGAATGCATCGTTGTGCCACCACTATAAGGGGAGACTCCATAGCTGTCAACATGCTTGGAGAAGCAGAGATCGTTTGCCTCCGGCGCCGCTTGGTCTACACGAGGACGGCTTCTTTGGCAGCCCTGCGCCTGGAGGAAGGTTTGGCCGATACTGCCTCCGGTAGTTCCGGTGCAGGGTGTGATTTCTCGAGGACAACCGCCGATGGTGGCTCTACAACTGCCGCCTTAGGCCTTACGGAATTCTTGGCGGAGGCTTTGACTTTGGCCGGCAGAGGCTTGTGTTTGGCGGCATCGTCAGTCGGTGCGCTGGCGATCGCTGCCGCGGCGCCTTTGGCCGTTCTCCCGGCAGCGGTCTTGGCCTTCTTTGGCGCCGGCTTCAGTTCGGCGGAAGCCTTGGCTGGCGAGTCACCGACGGCTGCGGTGCGATGCCCAGTCGCCTTCTTAGAGACTGGTTTCGGTGCTTTCTGCGCTATCTCCGGTTTGGCCGGCACGGCGACTGGCATGTCCGCAACAGACACTGTGCGAGCCTTGGCCGTTTTGCTGGAAACAGGCTTAGGCATTTCTTGCGCCGGCTCTGGTTCGGGAGAGACGGCGGCGGGCGTGCCTGCTTTGGCTGCGGTGCGACGCTTGGCCGTCTTCTTTGAGACCGGTTCCGGTATCTCCTGTACTGGCTCGGCTTTCGGAGAGACAACGGCTGAGAGATCTTTCGCGACCGTGGCGTCTCCTGGAGTCGCCGCCGTCTTCGGGACGACTTCGGCTGCTTCCCGTGCCGGCTGGAGTCCTTGGGCGGAGTCGGCCGGCATATCCACGATATCTAGGCCTGCCGGCAAGACCACCATCTGTGAAACGGGACTAGTACCCTGGGCGACGGCGGCCGTTGCTGTGGGCTGAGGCTCCTGGCGTGTCGTCGCCTCGGCCCGCGCAAGCGCCGTCAGTATCTCCTGCCAGTGGCTATAGATGGCCCAATGTCCCTCTCCGGGGAAGAACGTAGCGCGGCAGTGAGGGATGGCTCCGGCCAGGCGTTTCCCCATGGCCAGAGGCGCCTGGGTATCGTTCTCTCCATGCCATAGGAAGACGTCTGTGGAGATGACATGGATTTGGAAGCCCCAGGGCTGGGCCAGGATTTCCAGGTCCCAGGTGATGCCTTGAGTACCCTCGCGGATGGCCTCCAGGAGATCGTCCGTCAACATGGCTTTCATCATGGGCAGCAGAGTCTGTGCCTCTTTGGAATCGCGGAGGCCATTGACCTGGGCCTTGAAATACAGGTCGGGATTGTTGCGCCAAGTGCTGCAGATCAGGCGGCAACCCATCCTGGCCAACGGAGGCAGGTGACGCTCCAGGCTGAAGAACATGTGCCCCATTCCGTGCATGCCTCTGGTCATCTCCGGACTGTCCAGCGGCGCTATGCTGCTGGCCAGCCCGGCGGCAGTAAGCCTGTCCGGAATGCTGTACGCGCACACTGCGGCGTATGGCCCGCCACCCGAGTAGCCCAAAACGGCGAATCGCTCCATGTTGAGGACATCGGCAAGCTGCACAACGTCACTGGGCCAATCCAGAAGGGTTCGACCAGGCTTGAAATCCGAGCGCCCGAAGCCCGGGCGGTCAATAGCGATTATGCGGGCGCCGGCGGAGGCGGCGACTGAGTTGTCCGGATGATGGAAGAGACGCGATCCGGGAGTCCCATGGAAGAAGAAGATCGGCTTGCCCTGCGGGTCGCCGTATTCGGCGTAGGCCAGCCGCCTTCCGTCGCGCAGTCTGATCTCACCCTCGGGCAAAGACGGAATTGTGGTCTCCAATGTTCTCCTCCCTCTGTTCATGCGGGAACCAGAGTATCGCAAATTCATTCTACGAGCACGCGATCACAGTCGTATCTCAGATGGAGACGGTAACCTTGCAAACCCTTCTCAAAAGCGAGGAGATCGATCGCTGGCGAATCTGTGCCTGATTCTTCTTCAAGCCCTGTCGCGACCGTGTGCGTGGCGCGTTTCGACGGAGATCCTGGAATAGGCCGGTGAGGCCAACTTGGACGGGCACGGCCCGGAGGCGATATATTAGCTGTGGACTGTCAACTGGGGCTTCAATGAACATCCGGAGTGAGGCCCGCGGTGGTGTGCCGATGATGAAGGATCTCGTGCTGAGAAACAGGAGTTACCGGCGGTTCTATCAGGATTGCCTCATACAGTCCGCTGTGATCAGGGAACTGCTTGATCTGGCGAGGCTGTGCGGTTCGGCCGGCAATCTCCAGCCGCTGAAGTACATCTTCTCCTGCGATCCGGAGAGGAATGCCCTGATATTCCCGCACCTGACATGGGCCCGCTAATTCAAAGACTGGTCCGGTCCCCGGGAGGGGGAGAAACCTACTGCCTACATCGTGGTGCTAGGCGACACGGAGATCACCCGCTCATTTGGCTGCGACCATGGCATCGCGGCTCAGACGATTCTCCTGGGTGCAGTTGAGAAAGGCTTGGGCGGCTGCATGATCGCCTCCATAGACAGAGACGGACTGCGCCAGGCGCTGAAGATACCACCTCGATTTGAGATACTCCTCGTGTTGGCGCTGGGCAAGCCCAGGGAGAAGGTAGTCATCGAGACCTTGAAACCGGACGGAGACGTCAAGTACTGGCGCGACAGTAGCGGGGTACACCACGTGCCGAAGCGCCGGCTGGATGACATAATCCTCGGGTGATTGAATGGAGGCCTGGTTAGCAGACATGCCTCTCCTCCGTTCGGATCACGTGTCAACAGAATCCAGGCATGCGGGGCATGGAGGGCATGTTGGGCCAGAACCCAACATGCCCTCGTCGAACTGACTGCGTACAGTGCATGTGTCCGCCTCAGGCAGGCTCAAACGCTTCTAGACTCTCTTACAGTTCTTCGACTAGTTTCTTGAGCGCTGATGGCAAATCATCTCGGTTGTCGCACTTGGGAGGATCCAAGAGCGGCTGCCCGTTGTCTACCTCCATAACCTGCTTACCATCTGCCGAGAGCAACAGCTTGATGAAACCTGCTGCGTCTCCAGCATTTGGAGCCTCATTGAGAATAGTGATGCCGTAGACGACTGCTGCTCCTTTGGTCTCAGAGTACTCTCCGGAACTGGTCTTTAGTTGCACCGAGGCCTCGGCGTAGAAGTCCTCATAGGTTACGCCGGAGTCACCGATCTCTCCTACTTGGGCCAGGTTGACGGCATCAGCCAACTCAATGTAGTTCAGTTCATGCTGCACCGCCACGGACCGGTACTCGAAGGCGTAGTCCAGGTCGCCGGTTTCCAGTAGCGTCACCAAGTCAACCGACTTGGATCTCACTACCTCATTTCCCTGACTGGCCCTGCCCCGAGCCTGATCGGTGCCGGGAATGCAGGCGTCATAGAGACCGTTTGCCTTCCCGTCGGGGGTCAGTCCAAAGGTCGCTGCCTGGGCATAGTAATACTGCTCAGCCAACTGGAATACCATCATGGAACGATAGCCGCAAGGATCGGCATCGGGGTCGCTGTGGCCCCACTTGACGTTCTCGTTGCGCAGAACATCGTACCAGGTTCTGCTTCCAGCTACGATGTCGCTGGCAAATGGCGCGTTGTCTTTGTAGCACAGCACCATGGTGTTGCGTGCGAAGATGATGGTCCATTCTGCGTAACCGCCTTCGTACATGCGGTCTGGAATGAGCGCGTAGTCTGCCGAGGCCATGATGTCCGGCGGGTCCTCGTCCGCGTCCTGCTTGGTGATGGCCTTGCTGATCATGGTAGCGCTGCCGCCGGATTCGAGGAGAACGTCCACGTTGGGATTGTCCTCCTCATAAAGCGCCGCCAGTTGTTCAAAAGGGACAGACAGGCTGCCGGCAAGATAAATCGACAGCGTCCTGGCTTCCTCTTCTTCCTCCGAGCAGCCGATGATCCCGCTCGCCAGAACCAGGGTCATAACGAGCGCGACCACAACCATGCCAAGCTTGCTTATTCTCCTAGTCATCAACTCACCTCTCTTCACTAGTTCGTCAGTTCGTCTCCTAGAAAACGTGTATCGCTGAAGCCTTAAAGGTTATCCAGACTCTCACCCCCTCTCTGAGACTCAGTTCCTCCTGGGCCTGCCGGGTGACGAGACACACGAAGTCCGGAGGGACTGTGACCGTTACATAGAGGGTCTCTCCTCTATCCATGACGCGGGTGATGGTGCCCTCGAAGGCGTTCCGGGCGGTGGAGCGCAAATGGTCGGGCGAAAGGAGGATGTCCTCGGGTCGAAGCGCCAGGTGGACTGGACCCCTGGCATCAGTCGTCACCATCAGATTGATGCCGCCGATGTCAACGGACACATGCCCGTTCTCTACCTGCTTGGCATGGCCGGCGAAGACATTACGTGTGAGGGCGAAGTCGGCTACGAAGGCGGAACTGGGATGCCGCAGCACACCGCTGGGTGTGCCGACCTGCACAATTTGACCCTCGTTCAGCACGGCCACCCGGTCTCCCAGTGCCCCGGCCTCCTCGAAATCATGGGTGACGTGTATGATGGTGACCTTCAGCCGGCGGTGCAGTTCGGCCAGTTCGTGTTGCATTCTCTCCCTGGTGTTAGGGTCCAGGGCGCTCAAGGGCTCATCGAGCAGAAGAACCGTGGGCCGCGTAACCAGCGCCCGCGCCAGGGCCACCTTCTGCTTCTCGCCACCGCTCAGAGTCCTCGGCTCCCTGTGGAGCAAATGCGCGATGCCCAGCAGGGCGACGGCGTCATCTATCCGAGGCTTCACCTCTTGCTTGGGGCACCTCATCGCCTTCAAGCCGAAGGCGATGTTCTTCTCCACTGATAGATGGGGGAAGAGCATCTGGTCCTGGTAGACGATGCCCACGCCGCGCTTCTCCGGCTTGAGCTTGGTGATTTCCTTGCCGTCGATGGAGATGGCACCCTTCAGTACCGGGTGCAGGCCCGCAATGGCCTCGAGCAGCACCGTCTTGCCCGCCCCGGTTGGGCCCAGCAGGATGAAGTACTCCCCGGCCTTGACCTCGAGGTTGATGTCCTGGAGGACGAACTCCCCCAGGTCGACGTTCAGATTTTGAAGAGAGATCACGCTTTCTGCTCCTTGGTGGTCAATGTCCTGAGAATCACGAAGGCAATGAGAGAGATCAAGATGACCAGCACAGCGACGGGGCGCGCGGCATCCAGCCCGAAGTTGTTGAACCGGTGATACACGAGGATGGGTGCTACCTTGGGGTATTCTCCGAGAAAAGGCACGTTGTAAACGAGAATCATGATGGCGCCGAACTCGCTGATGGCCCGGGCCCACATCATGATGGAGCCTGACAGGATACTCCGCCAAGCGAGAGGCAACGTAACGCGGAAGAAGGTCCGCCAGGGCGAGGCCCCTAGAGTACGGGCCACCTTCTCCAACCGGACATCCACGGACTTGAAACCGTCCCGGGCCGAATCGATCAGGAAGGGGATGCTGACAAACATCATGGCGATGACAACTGCAGCCAGCGTGTCAACGAAACGGATGCCGACGTGGCCAAACAGTACGCCGAAGATCTGATGCCTGCCGAAGACGAAGAGAAGGGCGATGCCGGCCGCTGAATGAGGGATGACGATAGGCACGTCTATCAGGGACTCCAGGAGGCGCTTCCCCCTGAAATTGTGGCGCGCGAGCAGATAGGCTAGGGGGACGCCGAGGAACAATCCAATGAAGGTAGCGATCAAACCGGCCCAGGCGGTCACCATGATGGACAAGTACACTTCTTCTTCGAGCAGCGTATCCCACAGCGTTCCCGGTGATGAGGAGATGCAGGTCTTTATGATGGGTGTGAGAATGAAGACGAGCATCATCAGCGCCAGGAGAAGGAAGACCAAGCTCAATGCATCGGGTCTGGTCCACGAGCGTAATCTATGCATGGCTATCCTTTCTCATCTCCGAACAACCGGAGTGTCGCTGTCTCCCGGGGATACCCTGCAGGCGCGTCTCCATGGGCGTTTCCTACAGGAGACTAGTCTCGGAGAGTTCAATCCGTGCCTCCAACGAAGGCCGTCGTACCTGTCTGGGAGGTATCGTAGCCTCCGGCCTCGGTCACGGCCTTTTGAAAGCCCTTGCTCCCAATCATCTTCAGTAGCGGCGCCAGCTTCTTGTTCCTGTGGTTCTCGATGGTGATCACCAGGTCATACCTTTCCCGGTATAGCGGCAGGAAGTCGATATGGCAGGCCCGGGCCGCGGCCTCGATGCCCAGGCCCACATCGGCCTTGCCTCCCGCGATGCTTCTGGCCACGGCGAGGTGCGTGTCCACTTCGTGGGCGTAACCCTTCACGCGCGACGGCGCTATGCCCAGTTGCCGCAATCCCTGATCGAGCAGAATGCGCGTTCCGGAACCCTTCTGGCGGTTGATCAGAGTGATGTCAGGACGCCTCAGGTCTTCGAGACTCT
>DAIQQD010000189.1:0-4391 GCA_036787015.1 Chloroflexota bacterium | reverse complement strand
CCGCAGCACTTCGATCATCTCGCCAGTGCGCAGCGCCCACAGGAAGTCCTGGGAGGGGACGCGGGCGGGGAACAGGCCGCCGTAACGGCCGAGGTTGGCCTTCATCAGGACATCAGCCCAGGCGGCGGCCACCTCCAGAGGCGCGGCCACGGTGCCCGATTCATCCTCGGGCCGCAGGAAGTCGGCAGGGATAACCACACGCAAAGAGAGCAGGGCTGTCTTCTGGGAAGAGCAGTGCAGCGCCAGTGCCTCGCGCAGCCGCCTTCCGGCCTGGCGCGTGGGCACGACGATGAGGTCTCTGGCCAGATCCACCGGCCCGGTGAGTTCCTGCGGCAGCAGGAACTCGCGCACCTTGGCAGTTGCCGGTGCGTCCCAGCCGAGAAAACGAAGTTCAACGCTCATGAGTGTCCAGTCTGCTGGATTCCTATTCGGCATGGGGGAACGGGCGAATTGTAGAGTCGCCCTCTCTTCTATTCAAACACCGGGCGGAATATCAAACAGGTCTGTTGCTCTTGACCGTTCCCTCTCAGTCATCTCACGAAGGACTTTCTGGGACATCGCCTGGATGAAGTATCTGAGCTTCTTGTAGGCCTCATCAGCGTAAACGTCTTGGCCAGATCTCACGCGGTCCATGCTAGTCAGTAACCATTGGAGGAAAACGACCGGAATAGCCAAGTCGGCAATGTCTTGCCATTTCTCTCCAAGACCATACCTCTTCTGGTTTCGTGCTTCCAGTACTCGCGCGCAATCCTCTCCCTTACATGCCCAGTAGATGTCCTTTATGAATTCCTTGTCCTCGGCATTCTTGTTGGGCTGATCCTGACAGACGAAAGCGATAAGGCTGCCAAATCCGGCATTGTCGAGTTGCTCAAGCATGTCTTTCTCACAACGATCACATGCCAGTGGCAAGTATGCATCATACAGGCGATGCAGTGGCTTCACTTGCTTGTAGCTCTCAGGGCAATATCTCATCAAGAGTCTCGAATATCCAACCCGCACCAAATGGTTCTCAATGAGTCGTTTGTCAAATATTCTGTAGTCTCGGATGCTTTGTGTTTCCCGCAACTGCTGAAGACGATTACTCAGGCCTGAGGACGGAAGTGTAGAGTAGAAGCCAAGGAAACCATCAGCTTTGAAGGATTGAAGTCGCTCCAAGATATTAGGCTCGTCAGTTTCAGATACGGATCGTCCTCTATGAGCGCGATGCTTGCAGCTTACCAGCCAGCGAAAAGGATACCTACTGAGCTGGCCCTTCAACTGTTCGGTTACAAGGAAATCCTTCCCTGCATCCGCTCCACGATTAGGAGGCGTCTCGATGGCAAAACCAGATTCCATCAGGAAATCACGTGCAAATGACTCCCAGTCTTCTCCGCCGTCCTGAATCTCTTTGAAATCGATCATCCTTGTACTCCATTGCCATGGTCCGACATCTCAGCAATCTTGGCATTCCCTTCTGTTCTGGTGTTGCGGCTGCACCTGGGCGAATCATAGAACTCGGCTTGATACAGAGTCAAATTCAGATAGAAAGATGCTTCGCTGAACTACTGTGCGCCGGAGCCATCACTGTCATTCGGGCCGGTGTGGTTAGTCTCGGTTCTCCCGATCTGACAGGTGGGTCGGTGCGTTTCAAGATGCCCGGGCCTCCCTCACCTGCGTCTCCAAATCCACGAACTGAGCGTTTCCCAGCCCCCGGTACCTCTGCGGATGGCACGTAAGAATGACGACCTGCAGACGCTGGGCTTCCTCTTCCAGAATGGCCAAGACCCGCGCCATGCGCCCGGCATCAGTGAAGGTCATGACATCGTCCAAAACCACCATCTGGCGTTCTTCCCTGGCCAGCACTTCAGCCAGAGCCAGCCGCGTGGCCAGGTAGATCTGCTCCCGCTCACCGCCGGAAACGGCATCCAGGGATACCTCCTCCCCGCTGATCTCCGGAACCACGCTGGCCGGTCCAAAGGCTTCGCCCAGCTTCAGCCTGCCCAGTCTTCCGCCCGCGATCCGCTGGACCATCTGCGTGGCCACGGCCTCCACCGGTCCGGCCACAGCCGCCACTGCTTCGGCGCGGCAGTCGACCAGAGTATCCCGCAGCAGGCGTATCGCCTCGGCGCGCAACTCCTCGGCGGCCACTTCAGCTTCCAGCGCTGCCACCCTCTCCTCGACGACAGCCAGCAATGAATAGGTGCCCTCGGCATTGAGGTCCTCAAGATGTCTCTCTTCCCGATTCTCTGCGATTAGAGCCTTGTTGGCCGTCTCTTCCGCCGCCTGAACCTGCTTCTCCAATGTGGAAGCAGTGATTACCGGGTTGTCCTTGAACTCCGAGAGCTTGGCCGCAATCTCCTCCAGTTTCGCCTTGGCGGCGTCCCAGGAGAGTGTGATCCTCTTGAGCTCTTCGGCGCGTTGTTCATCCGACTTCCCATCGCCGGTGAGTTCGGCCAGCCTGGTCTCCAACGACTTGATCATGGTTCTGGCCGCTTCAGCCTGAGAGCTGGCTTGCTTGCTTCTGCCACTGGCCGCGGTCAAGGCATTCTGTGCTGTTTCCCAATCGGATTCCGCCTTCTCCACTTTGCCTACGAAGGAACGCCTGGCGTCATCCGCCGCAGATTTCAGGGCCGAAGGATCAGGGGTCTTCTGCTGCCACTCGGCGTGATCTTGGATCATTTTGGTGCGGAACACCTGGACCTCGGAACGCTGCCGCTGCACCTCATCCAGCGTGCGGCCTGACAGCCACGTCTCGATCTGGTTCTCTGCGTCACTTACTTTCTTGTCGAGAGCCCGGCTCTTCTCCAGCAGGGCCTCCAATGACTCCACATCCGATGTCTCGAACGGTTTCGTCAGCTTCTGTATTTCGCGCTCCGCCTCTGCGCGCTCGGCGCGGTGCTCCTCCACCGACCCGGCCGGTCCGGAAGCCCTGAGCCGGGACACGCCCGGCAGGTCGGCCACCACTTCGGGCGATCCGGTGACCCGCGTTGGAATCCCCGGGCTCAGCTTCACTTCGCCGGGCTCTTCCCCGGTGACGATGATCAGCTTGCCGCTCTTCTCAGGGACCACCTCCAGGGTTATCAGGGATGTTTCAATGCGGAGCTGTGCCTCGTCGCGCTTCTTCACCGCCTTGCGGATGGCCTTCATCGCCTTGTCATCCGGAGCGACCAGTTCAGCCCGCTCCTTCTTCCGCTTGTTCAGGGCTTCCAGTGCCGCGGCAATCTTCTGGAGCTCCGCGTCCAGAGTAGCCAAGGCCTTGCTGTTGTCCACGAACTGGCGGGCTTGTTCCGCCAGTTCCCGTGCGGCATCGACCTTCGGTCGTTCATTCCGTACATTCTCCAGGGCCGACTTGGCTCCTGCTGCTTCCTTCTCCCGCTGCCGCAATTCGCGCTCGTGCAAAGGCAGGTCACTCTCTATATTCTGCAGAGCCTTGGTGGCCTTCTTGATCTCCCTCCTGGCATTGTCGATGTCGTCCATCCGCCGCTTCAAATCGGCGTACTTCGCTTCTTCCTCGCTGGCTCGCGCCGCCCTCTCGTTCCTTTCGGACGTCAGATTCCGGAAGGACTCGGCTCTGACTAGGGCATCCTTCAGCTCTTTGGCGATGGCCTCCGCATCACGTCTGGCCTGCGTTCGCGTGGCCCTCAAGTCCTCCACCCGCCTGGAGGCGTCCTCATAATCGCGTTGCTTGGTAACAGCGGCAGCACGCTCCGCCTGGGCGGCCCCTAGCTTCTCCTCGAGTTGGACCACAGCGGACGCATCCTTGCCGGCCCTCAGTTTGCCGGTGGGCGTGAATATCTTCAGGTAGGCTTCCTGCACCTTCTTCTCCACGGGACTCGCGGACGGTTCGGCGACCTGTTTCCTGAGCGATGAGCTGATATCAGCCACGAGGTCGCCAGAGAGGCCTTCCAGCGCCAGGTCACCCTGCGTCGTCCAGAGCACCTGTGCCAGTCCCCAGTTCTCCGGCCTGGAGAGGCCCCTTCCCGGGGCATTCTTGCTGATCATGGTGCGCACCATCTCATCGGCCTTGCCGGAATCGGCGAGGCTGACGAAGCGGCCGTTCTCCTTCCTCTCCAGCTTGGAGAAGGGGCTGTCCAGGAAACGCTTCGCGATCCGGTACTCCTGGCCACCGTGGCTGAACTCCACCGTGACCGTGGGCGTGAGCGGGCGGCCCCAGGGCCGGATGACCTCCACTTCCTTCCCGCCAACGCGGTGCCCGTCCAGCAGGCCACGGCGCATGGCCTCGAACAGGGTGGACTTCCCGGTGGCGTTGGGGGCATAGATGACGTTCAGGCCTTCTTGAAATGGCCCCACCGTGATGGCGTCCGCGAAGCAGCGCCAGCCGGACACGCGGATCGACCGGAGGATCATCGCGGCTCCTCCGTCATCAGAGCATAGAGCTCCATGAGCGCTCT
>DAIQQD010000188.1:0-4392 GCA_036787015.1 Chloroflexota bacterium | reverse complement strand
TCAGCGCCTGAGCCTGGGCGATGGCCTGGTCCTTCTCCTGGCTCAGCGCCTGAGCCTGGGCGATGGCCTGGTCCTTCTCCTGGCTCAACGCGTGCGCCTGGGCGATGGCCTCGTCTTTCTCCTGGCTCAGGGCGTGTGCCTGAGCGATGGCCAAGTCCTTCTCCTGGCTCAGCACGTGTGCCCGGGCGATGGCCAAGTCCTTCTCCTGGTTCAGCGCCTGTGCCTGGGCGACGGCCTGGTCCTTTTCCTGGTTCAGCGCCTGTGTCTGGGCGATAGCGTCGTCCTTCTCTTGCTGCAGCAGCTTGATCAGGGCCACGGTCTCTTCTATTCTTTGGAGAATCGGTGTTTGTTGATCCATCTCGCCTCACTCCCTTTCCAATAATCAGCGTAGACGACAATGACGACACCAGCTTACAGGCAGTACGTCACAGTGGAATCTCAGGAGGAGTCCGCGGGTTCGCAGAGTCTTCACAAATGGGCATGGACTGGACCCACGTCGTACGGGGCTCTCCAAATCCTCTGCCGGAATCCAGAGGCAGTGATAACGGATGATGAGCGACTTCTCTGTTCCCTGAGTGCTTCGGTCTGCTGTGACCAGATTGCGGAAGGAGTGCAAGCGGTCGCTGGCCTTCTTTGCCGGCGGGCTAGTGGAGACGGTGTGTCGGCTAGAGGTGCAGGAGTCCCGAGAGTCCCTTTTCTTTTACCGGGCCAACGATGGCCAGGTTCAGCACGTCGCCGACAAATAACTGCCCGGCGACTCTCATGAGGTCCGTGGCTTCAATTGCCTCGATCTTCGCAATGACCTGTTCAATGGTGAGGATGTTGCCCAGCAGGAACTCTTGGCCGCCCAACCAGGAAGACACGCTCCGGGTGTCCTCCATGCGCAGAAGCATTCGCCCTTTGCAGTACTCCTTGGTCTTCTTCAGTTCGTCCGCTGGAATTCCATCCTTGATACGGTTGAGTTCTCCCAGTATGGCCGTGATGGTAGCCGGCACTTGCCTGGGGTCGACACCGGCATAGATGGTGAGCGCCCCGGTGTCCAGGAAATGATCTACGCAACTGCTGATGGCATAGGCCAACCCCTTCTTCTCCCTGATCTCCAGGAAGAGCCGGCTGCTCATGCCCTCGCCCAGCATGGCGCTGAGCAGGTCCAGGGTAAAGCGGTCCGGATCGCGGAGGGACAACCCGGGCACTGCCAGACAGAGGTGGGCTTGCTCTGTGTCGCGCTCCTCGACCCGCAGGCGGGGCCGCCTCTGCGGGCCGTCGGCAGGGAACCATTCCTGTCGCGCGTCCCGTTTCCAGTGTCCAAACCCCTTCTCCAGTCCAGCCACGATCTCCTTGTGCGTGATGTCGCCAGCAACACTTACGACAGCATTGTTGGCTACGTATTGGCGCCGCATGTAGGCCAGCATGTCCTTTCTGGTCATCTTGGCCACGGTTGCTTTGCTGCCGGCTACATCCCGCCCCAGCGGCTGATCCGGCCACATGACCTCGTCGAGCAACAGATCGACGCGATACTGCGGCGAATCGAAAGACATGTTGATTTCCTCAATAATTACCTGCCGTTCCTTCTCGATTTGCTCGGGGTCGAACGTGGAGTGGGACAGCATGTCAGCCAGGATGTCGATGGCGATGGCGAAGTGGGGTTGGGCCACCTTGCACCAGTAGATGGTCAACTCCTTGTCCGTACCGCCGTTGAGTATTCCACCGACGCCTTCGATGGCCTCCGAGATCTCCTTTGAGGTGGGCCTTCTCTTGGTGCCCTTGAAGCAGAGGTGCTCGATGAAATGGGAGATGCCGGCTTGCTTGGGGCTCTCATACCGGGAACCGGCGCCGATGATGACGCCAATGGATATGGAATGCACGTGAGGTATGGTGGCCGACACTATCCTCAGGCCGTTGTCGAGAGTGGTCTTCTTGTGCAAGTCGCCTCCCCAGACTGTTCATTCTAGGGTGGCTATGCTACGGTGTCAAAGCCAGCACGGGGCTGCTCGGCTGGCGAAGTGAGGCCCTCTCCGCGTGCCTTCGTGATCGCTGTCGTCTGGCGGGTCTGGATCGGTCATTTGGCCTGTGATGCGGAGCCCGGGCCGAGCAGCTCGATGGGGGCAACGGGAAACGAGGCAGACCTTTTCCTGGCTACGGTTGCTTCGTCTCTTCGGCGGCTGGCTTCACAGCAGCCGGCTTCTTCTTCCTGAAAACGAGCAGGGCCAGGAGAAGGAACAGGACAAAGCCTATGACTCCCAGCGGGATGGTTATGGCCAGAAACACAACGGCAGCCATGGCGCCAATAACGCCGGCACACCCGGCGGCCTCGACCTGCCTCGTGTTGATGAGAGCTGAGATGGGCAGCAACGCCCACCCGATGGCGTAAGACAGGCAGAACCAGAATCCAACCCTCTGTACCTTCAAGAACAGGATGGAGAAGCCGATCAGGCCGACCCAAAACAGGATAGCGAACAGCACATTCTCCTGTCCCTCGGTGGCCAGTATGGCGCCGATGACAGCCAGCGTAAGCGCCAGGATCAGGGCCAAAGCGATCGCCTTCAGCAGCTTCACCATTGTCATCTTCCCTGAAGCGATTCGACCAATCCGGAGTGTCCTTCAGCAGGCGCTGGGTTCCCCCGAGGGGAATGAGTCACCTGAGTCTCTCGTGCGCCAAAGAGCCGCGGAGCGGACTAGGTGCCGTCATCACCGCTCTGAAACTGGGAGGACTTCCGCTTATCCTTCTGGCGTTTCTCCGAGACAATCTGTTGGGTTTCTGCTTCTCTCTCCCGCGGCCAGAGAAAGACGAAGTAGAACAGAAGTGACGACAGGGTCAAGCTGATGAAGGTAAATACCACGAACCAGTCGATGGTCCCCTGCGTCATGGCCAGCAGTGCTGCCCATCCGCCGATGGCGAAGGCATACAAGATCACGAAGGCGATGTGTACACTCCAGAGGGTCTCCCAGGCGCGTCTCACACCTTTCTTGTCACCGCCTTCCACGAACCTTCGGTAATCCCCCAACCCCAGCTCAGAGTCCATCAGGGCGCTGGCTACTCTGGCATACCGCACCATCAGCACGCGCAGCGTATGGTTCATGAAGAAACCGAACAGCGCCAGAGAGAATCCAAAAGCGGCGATGTACCAGTAGGCCAGCCCTCGCCAGGCGATTACGGCAAGTAATCCGGCGAACACGGCGCAGATGCTGTTGGTCATCCACAATCTGGTGGTTTCCTGTTGCCTGGCTTGCAGCCAGTACTGCCCGAAGGCAACATAAGCGCTCTCCTCACGCCTCATCATGGCTCACCTCCCTGGTTCTCCTCCGAGTTGCCGGCTGGTCTTTGTCGCCAGATCATCTGAGGCTATCGCTTCCTTTCAGGTTTGCTGTTGCAGCCAATCCGCAGCAGCAGTCACAAGGCTCTCCAACCCCCTGGCACCGAACTCCCTAAGTCCCTCTTTGTCAAAGAGGGATTCCAGGGAGTTGAGATTGAGGGGCACCCTCAGACTCCCGGCGGGAGAAATATCCCGCGACTCGACGATGGCCAATGCGCAGGCTGTAGAGATGATAGCGCAATGAGTGGCGTCTGGCTAGTGGGCCACTGGCCGGTTTCCAGCCAGCATTGCCTGCTATCTGCGGCGGAACAGATCCAGGAACCGGTCTTCGTATTCGCCGAACAGGCCCCATCTGCGGAGTTCCGCCTCCAACTCGGAAACCTTGGACCGTTCGCTGGCGGCTTCCCGGAAGAGCTGCTCGATCATGTGCCTGGCATGCCTTGGGATGCCGCCGTCCATGCCCAGCATCCCCCGCATCCCCATCTCCATCACATTGCTGCCTAGGGACTGGCGCGTGATGTCATGAATGAACTTCATCAGGGAGATGTCCCAGAGCTCATCGACGCCCTTGATTATGGTGGTCAGTTGATTCTCCGACCTCTCGATTTCCTGGTTGATGTTCTCGATGACAGACTCGACTGGGCTGGCCAGTATGTTCATGCCGCTGGGTTCGTTCCGGTATCGATAGAGCAGGCCGGGCTCATTGGCACCGTAGGTGCGGAGTACATAGTCGGCATACTCCCGTCCATGTTCGAAACCCTGGAAGAGGTTTAGCAGGTAGTACGGGGTAACGATCTTGGGCCTCTCTGCGATCACCCTCCCTTCCCTGACAACGGTCTCCTCCGTGTTGCCGGTGATGTCGGTGTACACCGGCTGCGTCAGGAGATAATAGCGGATGTCGCTGATGCCAAAGGTGGCCAAGGCCTGTCTGGGAGGCCGCACCAGCTCCGTGTGCTCAACAGCGTAGCGAATTCTCTCGTCAGCTTCCATGATCGAGGACTCCGGTCTATGTCATCCCAGTACTAGTGTACTCCTCACTCAGTGACCGCGCAGCATATTGCTGCAGATCAACCCCCTT
>DAIQQD010000027.1:12810-15289 GCA_036787015.1 Chloroflexota bacterium | reverse complement strand
CGTTGAAATGGGAGGAAGTACGCTATGCCTATGGTAACAGAGCCAGTTCACACGGGAATCTCAGACTGATGTGGCTGAATCACGAAGTCTTCACGACCAAACCAACCTCAGCCTGGATAGAGAGGGCGTTTCCTGTGACCATCTGGGGCTGAAGGGGTAGAATGTCGCAGAGGGAGGGAATAGTGATTATGGAATACCACGTTATCCAGAATGAGTCCTTGGGCGGCCTGTCTAAAGAGGTGAGAGAAGTAATCAAACAAGGATGGAGACCTCAAGGTGGGGTATGCGTTTGGATTGAACACTCTGGCACCTGGTTCGCCCAAGCTATGGTCAGGGAGACCAAGTGAACCACTAAGGCCGCGGCTGCGTCCCCTCAATGACTGTGGGGATGTGAAATCTCACCCGGAGCGTCTCCCACGTTTCGGCGGACTGCGTGGGGATTATCTTCTCCGGTATGTACTTGCAGATACCGGCAACGACAGCACAGAACTTCCACGAGTTGTCAACATCCTGTGGTACGTACTCGTCAGCAACTACCAGAAGAGAGGCACGGACATCCTCAGGCAACTTGCCTATACCATCTACAATAGATGTCTTGACCTTCGGCGGAACGCGCCTGTCCAGAAGGTTCACGTAGAAGAGCAGGAGTCTCCGGGGCACAAAAGCGTTTACGGCCTTGACCTCCAAGCCTATCACCTTGTGAGAGATGTTTCTGGCTAGAGACCTAAGTCTGCGGACCCCTTTCACTGAAGCCATTCAACCACCCTCCTTTGAATTCGACTTGTCTGCCTCCGAAATGAGGGCGACTCTTCTAGTCTTGAGCGCACCGTTGGGGCGTCACCTAGAACGATACTCTCGTCCTGTGCCCCACTATATGCGACAGAAGAGATACTTCCTTGTAACTTAGTGGAGGCAATCTGTCAATACTCTCAGAAGACGTATGAATCAGTGACACTCCAACTTATCCCTCTGCCAGGTTCCCTCCCCCCAACCTTAGCCTGGACCCAAAGCGGTCACAGAGAAGTGGGATGGTGGAGGCCCTGCCCTACTATGAAGGTGTCATGCGCCGGCGAGAGATTCTTCCCCAAATATCGTTACACTTTTTGGCACTTATTGATGCAGTCCCATGATGGGGAAGAACGGATCTTGACGGATTTTCCTGAGGACTAAAACGTAAGGATTTTGAAGATTTTCCAAGGTATGTGAGAACGGTTTTTCCTTGGGAGATCAAGCACGATTTTCCCACGACCAAAATGCAGGGAAGACGCCCAGGTCCTCTCTACAAGGCCCAAGTGGTGTATATCGGGCAGCGGGACTACTGATCCCCCACCACATGCCCTGTTCTGCGCGATTCCGCGTTGAGCGTCATACCCTCATGAGTTTTTGCCAACAGATTGCTAACGGACTGATTATGACGGGTTACGACAGGCCCGGATTTCACGAACAAAACTGATTTCTGCCCTCCGACACGTTATGTCTGGTTTGAACATGGAATAACCCCTTTTGACACCACGAAGTAAACGCGCACCGTGCTTCGCCCTGGCTTCTCCATCTTGTCCAGGCTGGCCCAGCAGGCCAGTTCACGGAGATCGGCTCTCTTCAGGCACTGCCGTATCTCTTTGAGAGTGTACCCGCGCTCCTTGTGAACTTCGTCTACCCTCACCCATCGTTCGTTCTCCCTGGCGAATCCGGTGATGTGCAGGCTGGCTATCCTGGTGGCAGGGTCGTATTGCGGAACAGACGCTAGGAAGAGGTCGCGCGAATCGAGATGGACATAGCATGGTTCCCTGACCCACTCCACAGCCAAGGCCCTAATAGTGTTGACATCAAAGATGAAGATGCCGTTCTTATCGAGGACACGTGACACGCCGGCGAAGGCTTGTGACAGATCGTCGATCTCTAGGAGGTAGTTGAGGCTATCGAACCAGCAGGTGACCAGGTCGAACCTGCCTCGAAGGCTAAGCGAGCGCATGTCCTGCTGAAGGAACTTGGCTTCGAGGCCCTCCTTCGCCGCCCGCTCTCTGGCGATATCCAGCATCTCCGGAGACGAGTCAACCCCGGTCACCCGCAGACCCCTCCTAGCCATGGCCATGGCGAACGTGCCCTCTCCGCAGGCCAAGTCCAGGACCTTCCCGGGCCACAGGCCAAACCGCTCCAGAACAGCGGGCAGCATCCTGGCCATCTGGGCGCTGTACCGGGGCCAGTCACCTTTCACGTAGAATCTGGCAAACTCGTTGTACATAATGCTACTGACGAATGCAGTCGGTTCCCATTTGGTGTTTCTTGGAGAAGTTGGAGCCCTGCAACTTACTTGAAGAGAATGAGCCTGCCTCGTCACCTGCCGAGAACGCCCACGTTGTAGGCTCTCGCGGTGCAACTCTTGACGCGCCGATGGTGCTCCGACTGGCTCGCGACGGCTCAATTCACCGCAGGCCCATACTGCCTAGCAAGAGAGTGTCTAGCCCTTCTTGCGCTTGTT
>DAIQQD010000027.1:1439-12710 GCA_036787015.1 Chloroflexota bacterium | reverse complement strand
CTGCGCCACTGCCTTCTGCAGTCCGGTCAGGCCTACTATGGCATTGGGACCATCCTTGATGCCTGCATCCTTCGTAGCTGCGGTCAACTCCTTGGCCTTACCGATGAGGGCTGTCGTCATGTCAATGTCCGAGATATCAATCAGGACCATGGGTCCGGTGCGTTCTTTGAGAAGCTCCTGCTTCATCTCTTCAAACGATGCTAGGATTTCTGCTTCACCCAAACGAGCGCAGTTGACGAACAGTATCCGCTTTCCCTTGTGCGTGACCCATTGTATGTGTTCACCCATTTGGCACCTCACTCCGCTGCGAATTAGGTCAGGTTGTATGGCCTTTCACTTGCCGACCGCCCCGACACACGGCAACCAGCATACCAGAGATCACCGCAAGGCCAGATGGGCCTAGCGGCGCTTGTCATCCTCCTTGACCAGCCACTCCTTGCCTTGCTCAACAGTGTCCACGAAGTGCACGCCCCGTCCAAACAGTTGGGCCACCGCCCTCTGCAGCCCGGTCAAGCCTACCACCACGTTGGCCCTGTTCGGGATCCCTGCTTCCTTGGTAGCATTGACCACCTCCTTGGACTTGTCCACCACCGCCTTGGTCATGTCGATTCCCGAAACATCCGCCAGCACCAAGGCTCCGTCCTTCTCTTTGAGAACCTCCTGCTTCATTTCCTCCATGGCTTCTATGTACTGAGCTTCGCTCAAGCCGGGGCCGTTCACGCACAAGATCCGCTTCCCCTTATGTGTTATCCACTGCGTGTATTTCGCCAAGCTGATCCTCCTTCACCCAAGGCATTAGCAGGCTGATCCGGCTCGCTAGCCCTTATTATCATCCTCCTGGACCAGCCACTCCCTGGCTTCCTCGATACTGTTGGAGAAGTGCAGACCGCGTCCAAACAACTGTGCCACCGCCTTCTGCAGGCCAGTCAGGCCGACCACAGCGTTGGGTTTGTCCTTGATGCCCATGGCCGTGGTGGCGGCTGTTGCTTCCTTGGCTTTGTTTGTGATTTTCTGCGTCATAGTGGTTTTGGACATGTCAACCAGCACCAGAACACCCTTGCCTTCTTTGATCAGAGCCTGCTTCAGCTCTTCGAATGCCACCAGGCATTCCGCCTCCGGCAGCCCGGCAGCATTGACAAACAGCATTCGTTTCCCTTTGTACGTTATGAACTGCGCATACTTGGCCATTCGGAGTGTCCCTCCTCCCTATGCCGATGAGATGATCCACACGGTCTCGCGCCTGACGATTTGCCTAACGTCCGTAGTCCAGCATGCCGGAGAAGTACCGTCGACCCAGACCGCCCTGGTGGCGCTTCTCGTCCCGCTGTACCAGCCAATCCTTGGCTTCTTCGATGCTGCCGGCGTAGAACACCATCCTCACAGACAAGTCCGCTATCGACTTCTGGAGTTTAGTCATGCCAACAATGGCTTTGGGCCCATACCCTACGCCCGCCTTCTTGATAGCACCAGCCACCTCTTTGGCCTTGTCGACTGTAGCGGACGTCCACGCCGTGTTCGTAAAGATCAATCAATACCAAGGGCGCAGTACGATCTCTCAGGAGTTCCTGCTTCATCTCCTCCAGGCCTGCGATGTATTCCGCCTCGTTCAGACCGGCGACATTGACAAAGAGGATTCTCTGGCCTTTGTGAGTTATCCAATCCACATGTTTGCCCATCGCGGGTCTCCTTTCCTTGACGGAAGACCAGCTATGGCGACGTTATGTCTATCTGCGTCCAGCATGACGTGGCAACAGCCACGGCAAACGTCACCGCAAGCTCAGGCGGTCCTAGCGGCGCTTGTCGTCCTCCTTCACCAGCCAATCCTTGGCCTCTTCGAGTGTGCCGGAGAAGTGTACGCCTCTCCCGAACAGCTGTGCGACCGCTTTCTGTAGGCCGGTGAGTCCTACAACCACACTGGGGCCGTCTGGAATACCCTCGGCCTTGGTGGCAGCGGCCACTTCTTTGGCCTTGTTGGTTGTCTTCGTGGTCATCTCGGTTCCAGTAGCGTCGACCAGAACCAGCGCACCCTTTCGCTCCTTGAGAAGCTCCTGCTTCAGCTCCTCCTGAGCCACCATGTACTCTGCTTCGCGCAGCCCCTTGGCGTTCAGGAACAGGATCTTCTTGCTCTTGTGAGTTATCCACTGCACATATTTGCCCATGCTGACTCCTTCCTTATTCTGAGTCATAGCCCATGATAAGCTAGCCTGGCTTCATCCGCGCAGTGTACCAGATATGACCATGGAGAGCCCGCGGACTCACGGGCTCTCCATAGCTACCATAGAAGTTGGGTCTCGATATCCCAGCAATCCGAATGCCTCGGTACCGCTTCACCGGGCCGGATCTGCCTTGACCGTTCTGACCTATTCCTTATCGTACTTGAAAGAGAGTTTGATCTTCGTCCGGTAGGCTCGGACCTTCCCATCATCGATCTGGAGGTCCATTTCAACGACCTCAGCAATACGGAGATCACGGAGGCTCTTGGATGCCTGCTCGACGGCGGCTGCGGCAGCCTTCTCCCACGACTCTGTGCTGGTTCCAACGAGTTCTATCACCTTGTACACGCTGTCAGCCATGATACCCTCCTTCTTTCCACCCAGCCTCTTGTCTCAAGGCCAGGGATTACTCAGTGCTGCGATGTTACTGAACATAGTCCTAAGGTGTCAATACTGTCCGCTGGTCAGTGAGCACGAGATGCGTCTTCTGAGAAAGATCCGCTGTCAGAATGTTGGGTGAAGAGACAACCGACACCATATTTCGTACCACTCCAACCAACAGTGAAAGAGAAGGTCTAGAGTCTGAAGAGCTATTCGGGCTACACCGCTTCGCCGGAAAGACGGGCTACGAAACCCTGGGCCCTCAAGCCTCAAGGATGATAGAGAACCATCAGACTGGCCACCGATATCAGGAACCACTAGACATCGGCCTAGCGGTTCAGAGCGGCACTACAAAGATCGCTCAAGATCGGGCAGCAAAGCAGTCTCACACTCGATAGGTGAGCGCTTCGCTGCCCATCAACTCTTGATGCCAAACAGATACAGCAACTCGGGACGATACATCACGTCCACACAACAGAGGGAGTCCGGTAGGTTCCTCCGCTCTGTATGCTGTGCAGGGCAAGGAAGGATACTAGACCCTAGGCTTTGCCGATCCTGAATACCTTGGTCCCACAGGACGGGCAGGTGCCGCTAACCGCAGGCCTCTTGTTCTTCAAGGTAACCTGCTTTGCACCGCTGATCTGTACCTTCTTCTTGCACTTCACGCAGTAGGCTTGGGCCATCTCTTTCCCTCCTCTTAGGTTCATTATTGTGTCTCGCTTGCTCAAGCGTGCTCACGAGTACACTGTGCGAATGATATGCACAAGATTCGCGCTTTGTCAAGAGGGGGGAAGCACGATTTCCGCATTCTCTGGGCTGTCTCCCCGGCGAACCCGAGGGCAAACGGGCGGCAGCAGACGTCAGTTTCCGACCTGGCGGACCATTTCGCTACTTGAGAACACTGAACGCCCTCAGATCACCATACAGGCCTCTTTGCTCACCGACACCGAGGCATGCCTGACCCGCAACGTGATGTGACCAAAGCAGCCCATGCTGACAAAGCGGCAGGGCAGGTGCCCCCTTAGACAACAGGCAGATTCATGCGCTTCAGCCAATCCTATACTCCCAACGACAGAAGATGCCTTGCTTGTCCTTCCTGGGAGGCATGGTCAGGCATTCCACCTCGATTGCCGGATTGAAAAGCTTGGCGTGCCTAGTCCGTGTGACCGAGCATGCCAGCCTGCAGTGCAACGTATCTCTCCCCGCATCTTCTTTCTCCAGCGCTACCAGTGTAGGGCAATGGGTCACAGTGAGCGTTGCCCGGTTGCGGTTCTGAGCCTGCATCGTCTCTTCGACCACGTAGTGCAACGGGGTGGCCTGTACTACCCTCATGAAGTCCACCACATCTCTGCCCTGGACGCCTATCAGCCCAGCAAGGTCATCCAGCATCTTCTTCACCACTCTACCCCAAACCCAGTTGTCGCAGGCTATGGCTTCCTCGTTGCTGACCCTGTCCTTCATCGACAAGAACCAGAGACCGTCGATATCCATCATCAGCCTCGAGTAGAGCCTGACCAAGCCCACCAGCGATTCGCTGGGGAGATCTTCCAGTTTCAGATCGATTTCAGCGGCTTCCTCTCTGTCTTCCGAGTTCTTCACTTCGCCACCTCAGTTTGTATCTTGCGCCAGCGTTCCGGGCCATACCGCCTTCAGGCAAGACTCTTGCCTACGCTCCAGGCCTTGCCCACCACCTCACCCAACCCCTGATATCGCGCCGCAGGGCTGGTCACATACGTCAAAGGCTTGATCTTGTCCACATCAGGCCTGCCCCCTGTCAGGCAATCCTCGGAGACATAAGTCTCTTCAATCTGCCCGATAACCAGCGAGTGGCTGCCCAGGTTCAAGATCTGCACCACCTTGCACTCCAGGTTCACCGGGCACTGCTTGATCAGCGGCGCGTTGCCCAGCTTGCCATAGAAGACCTCAAAGCGACAGGCCCGCACCTTGTCCGCCTTGGAGCCGGATACCGTCCCGCAGTAGTCAGTCTCCTTGACCTGCTCAACCGAAGGAATGTTCACAGAGAACGTCTGGCTGTGCTTAACTCCTTTCAGGGTGTGCCGGACACGGCGAAGGGCGACAGAGATCATCGGCGGATCGCTGCAGGCGATGCCTCCCCAGGCAACCGCCATGAAGTTCGGTTTGCTCTCGACATCCGCCCCCACCAGCATCGCCGGCATCGGATAGATAAGGGTCTGTGGCCCCAGTGCAACTTTGCTCATGATATCTCCTCCTCCACAACAGTGTAATGGGTATCATTCCCAGCGGAACAGCCGGAGTGACGCCAGCGAAGCTACTACCGTCACGCCCGCAAGGATCATGAAGGCGTCCCAGTTCCAGGCATAACCCAGCCAAGGGTCTTGCATCAGCCGGATCACGTAGTAGAGGGGCATCACTTGCCCGGTCTTCTCCATGGCGTCACTCATGAGCTCTGGAGGCGGCCCCGAACCGGACAACATCAACATCACTATGAAGAGGATTAGACCCAGGCCCTGCGCTGCCCGCGTGGTCGGGAGCAGAGACCCCAAGAGAATCCCTATGGCCGCAAAAGCGATGACGCTGGGCAGGAAAGCGGCTATCACCAGGGCCACGGATTCCGGGAACTTGACGTCGAAGGCGATCATGGACACAACCACGAGCAGTATGCCGCCCAGGGTAGCTATGATCAGGCTCACCAGCACCTGAGCGCCGAAGATACACCACAGGTGGAGGGGTGAGGCTCGGAAGCGGCGCAGCACGCCGCGCTCCCGGTACTTGGCGAAGTGGACCGGCAGTCCCACCAGGCCAATGGAGGCAATGACCAGGCCGACATAGGCGGGCGTGTAGTAGTCCATGGGTTTGGCATCGCGGAATTCCTCGCTGGGAATGTTCTGGAATACCCCGCCCAGGACAAAAAGGAAGATGAGCGGCAGGGCAAACGTGAAGACCATGGTCACCGGCTCGCGGACGAAGAGCTTGAGCTCTATCCAGGTCATCTTCAGCAGAGTCCGCATGCGTAGGTCCTAGTCCTGGATGGTGTGGCCCGTGATTGACAGGAACACGTCCTCCAGTGAGGGTTGCTCCTGGCGAAGGTCGGTGGGCAGGATGCCGCGTTCGACCAGCGCGGCTGCGACCCGGGCCAGCACCGGACCTGTGCCTTCGATCTCCACGCGCGGCCCGTGCCGGCTCACCCGGGACACGTTGGGAACACCTTGCAGCCAGGACAGATCCGCATGTTCAGTGCTGAACACGACCCGTACCTGGCCGGCATAGGTGGCAATGAGTCCCTGCGGGGTGTCCAGGGCCGTCAGTCTGCCGCCGTCGACTATCCCCAACCGATCGCAGAGGCGCTCTGCTTCGTCCATGAAATGGGTGACCATCACCACCGTGGTCCCGCGGTCTCGTATGGCCCGGATCAGGTCCCAGGCGGTGTGCCGGGCGGCGGGATCCAGTCCGGACGTCATCTCATCCAGGAACACCACCTTCGGGTTGTTCGCCAGCGCCAGGGCCACAAACAGCCGCTGGCGCTGGCCGCCGGACAGTCTGGAAAACGATGACTTGCGTTTCTCTGTCAGCCCCCACTGCTCCATGGTCACTCGCCAGTCCGGCGAGTTGGGCATCAACGAGGAAAAGAGATCGAGGGCCTCCCATACCCGCATCCGGTCGGGGAGGGCCGAATCCTGGAGCTGCGAGCCAATCTGGCGGCGCAACTCCCGGCCATCGGACTGGGGGTTCAGGCCCAGGACGCGCAGCCTGCCCGCGTCCGGACGGCGTAATCCCTGCAGGCACTCGACTGTCGTTGTCTTGCCGGCTCCGTTGGGGCCTAGGAGACCGAAAATCTCTCCTTCGGCCACCTCAAATGAGATGTCATCCACCGCCACCGTGGCCCCGTACACCTTCCGCAGGTGTTCCGCTTCAATGATCTTCCTCACGCAGGCTCTCCGTATCCGGTGACCTGATTATATCAATATCAACCGGCAGACATGACTGCCATGATCCCGGCGCATTGCCATCGAACTGACAGCGCCTGATTTCGCGTTGCCCCTTGCCGAAGCTACATGGATCGGCCAGAATATCCTGGGAGCGACAGGAGGATGTACCACTGGGACGCCGAGGAATACTGCAGCAGTTCCTCCAACCAGAAGAAATGGGCGCTGGAGCTACTCTCTAAGCTTGCGCTAACAGGGAGCGAGAGGGTCCTGGACATTGGCTGTGGAGATGGAGAGATCACGGCGGCCATCGCGCGGAGGGTGCCCCGCGGCTTTGCTGTGGGAATCGACAGCTCCAGCGACATGGTCGACCTGGCGGCGAGGCGTTTCCCCCCAGACCGCTGGCCTAATGCCAGCTTCTTCCTGAAAGACGCCGGGGAGATCGACTTCGACGAGGAGTTCGATGCCGTCTTCTCCAACGCCTGCCTGCACTGGGTCGTCGACCACCGCCCTGTTCTCGCCGGCATCAGGAGATGCCTGAAGCCCTCCGGCAGGTTGCTGCTGCAGATGGGAGGGAAAGGGAACGCAGTCACCGTGCTGGAGGCAATCGATGAAGTTCTGAAGATGCCGCGATGGGCCGGATACTTCGAGGGCTTCTCCTTTCCCTATGCTTTCTATGGGCCGGATGATTATCGTCCCTGGCTGGCAGCCCTGGGCTTTCAAGCTAATAGGATAGAATTGCTGCCCAAAGACATGGTGCACGGAGGAGCGGATGCGTTGGCCGCGTGGCTGCGCACTACCTGGCTGCCATACACGCAGAGGGTACCGGAATCGCTCAGAGAGGAATTCATCCGAGAGATCGTGGTGGCCCATGCCCGCATACGGCCGCCTGATGCAGATGGGAGTGTCCACTTTACGATGGTGCGGCTGGAGGTGGAAGCCACGAAAGGAAAGACGTGATGGATCCTGTGGGAACAGGGTGCAGGAATTCGTCCCTGCCGATGGTCTGGGGGATGTCCCCCAGTTCTTCTAGTCCTTCCCCAAAGAATGGGGGACAAAGGGGGTTGAAACGAGTCATAGCGCACGGCTACGAAGTCAGACTTGAACCGCGCTGACCGAAGAGAGGAGCCTGATAACATGGAAGATTCCCAAACATTCACGAGCTACTGTGGGCTGTACTGTCGAGACTGCATCCCTTCCAACAAGCGGCTGTTCGCTCTGGCCGGAGAACTGGAGGACAAGCTGGCAGAGCTTCACTTCGAAGAATACGCCGCTTTCAAGGCACGAGGGGATGCCTCATTTTGCGACTACCAGGGCTTCCTGAGGATCCTTCGGGCGATCCGCGGCCTGGAATGCAAGGCACCATGCCGGGCAGGCGGAGGAAGGACCAGTTGTGCGGTGAGAGACTGCGTTCTGGCACGTCGATCGCCTGGCTGCTGGGAATGCCCAGAGTACCGAACCTGTGAGCTTCTCGGCCCGTTGAGGAAGTTTCACCCCAATCTGGAGTGTCACCTGGATCTCATTCGCCGGGAAGGGATTGACGCCTGGACTGCCAGGCGCCAGGGGCACTACCCGTGGCAATGATAGCACCGAGTGTGAAGAGCACGTGGCAGATTATGAAAAGACTATAATAGACCGCCAAGGGACGCGAGTCGCAGCTCGCAGCTACCGGCGCTCTGATCGAGATGCTGCCCACCTCTGACCATCGCTGGTCGGGGCTGAGGCTTTGAGGAGAGTAGGATGCCGCAGGGATACGAAATAAATGAGATGGCCAAGGAAGAGTCCTGGCGCATGTTCCGCATCATGGGGGAATTGGTGGAGGGCTTTGACGGACTCTCCGGAGTCGAACCTGCAGTGACCATCTATGGTTCGGCCCGCCTCAAACCCGATGACAGGATTTTCAGCCAGACGGAGGAGATTGCCCGGCGCTTGGGAGAAATAGGCTTCTCAATCATAACTGGTGGTGGCCCTGGCGTAATGGAAGCGGCTAACAAGGGTGCCCGTCAAGCAGGAGTCACCTCCATTGGTCTTAACATTGCCTTGCCCGCGGAACAAGCCTGCAACATCTATGCCAACAAGACCATCACCTTTAATCACTTCTTCGTGCGCAAAGTGATGCTCGTCAAGTACGCCACGGCGTTTGTCATAATGCCCGGCGGCCTGGGTACCCTCGATGAACTCACGGAAGTGCTGACGCTCATGCAGACGCGCAAGATAAAACCCTTTCCCGTTATTCTTTTCGACAGCCGCTTCTGGCAAGGATTCCTGGAATGGCTGCGCAGCGCCGTCTTGTCCAAGTCCTTCATCGACGAGGACGACCTGCACCTGCTGCGCTTGTGTGACGAACCGGCTGAAGTCGCCGAGGCTGTGCAGAGATGGTACATGAAGCAGGAGATTCTTGGCCGAAGGGCTGTACCCGCCAAGTGACGGCATCAGCGGCTTCCGGCCAGGCAACTTGCGGGCGTTTGAAAACAGAAACGGGCAGTTCTGATACAATACGGCTCAATTGGGGGGGCCATTCGGTCAATCAGGGAGCAAATGAGAAGGGTAGCCATTGTCACCGATAGCACCTGCTGTCTGCCAGCGGAACTGGTGGCTCAGCACCACATCCACGTGGTGCCGCTGCTGATATGCTTCGCCGGCAAGTCTCACCGGGACAACGTTGACATCACGGCGCAGGAAGTATACAGGATCATGCGCCGCGACGAGGACCTGCCCACGACGTCGGTGCCGACTCCGGACGATTTCTCCAAGGCCTTCATCGCTGCCGGCAAGGAAGCCGAAGGCATAGTCTGCATCACGCTCACCGGTCTCCAGAGCAAGACGTACGAGACGGCGGTGCTGGGGAAGAAGCTAGCGGAGGAAGTCATGCCGCGGACGGGCATCGAGGTCATGGACAGCCGGGCCGTATCGGGCGCACTGGGGTTCACCGTGCTGGAGGCTGCCCGCGCGGCTGATAACGGCGCTGATCTCAAGGAGGTCTGCGAGGCCGCTCGCAGGACCATGTCGAGGGTCAACTTCCTGGCCATGGTGGACACGCTGCACTTCCTGGCCCGCACCGGACGCATCGCCCGGGCGGCGGCCTGGGCAGGCGCGGTCCTCAACATGAAGCCTATCCTGGAACACTCCACGGCCATAGGAGAAACGACTCCCTTCGCCCGGCCCAGAAGCAAGGCCAAGGCGGTGGAGTTGATGCTGCAGACGATGACGGAACGCATGGGGAACTCCACGGTCCACGTGCTGGTGCACCACGCCGACGAACTGGAGGAAGGCGAGAGACTCAAGGCAGAGATAGCCCGCAGGTTCAAGTGCGCCGAGCTCTACCTCACCGAGTTCACGCCAATAATGGGGGTCCATGCCGGCCCCGGCGTTCTGGCTGTCGCCTTCTGGAGAGAGGAAACCACGGCTCAAGCCCGCTGATGGCATTTGTACTCCTCCCAGAATGAGACTTTCCCCGCAACTCCCATTCAACCCCCTAACCCCCAATCTTGGGGGATGCATTAATGACGCAGAGGGGCTGCGCCCCTCTGCACGCCCTCGCGCAAGACTCGTAGGGGCAATCCCACCGTGGTTGCCCGTTCTCCAGGCGTAGGGCGGATAGAGCAGAGCGAAATCCGCCACCACCAGTCCCTCTCTGGGTGAGTGTCAGGTCGCTGACCTGACCTGCTGGCCGGATGGACGACCGTGCCACTAGTCTCACAATCTCGGACAAAACGTGTAGAGGCGGGTTTTCAAACCCGCCTCTACCAAAGGACATTTCGCGGGACAGGCCCCTAGGCCCTATACGTTGACGCGTCGATGCCCTTGGAACCGATCCTCCTCTTCAGTGGGCCCTTGGTGTTGCAGACGCAGTAGACCGGCCCGCCGTTCATGACAGCGACGCACCGGTTGCAGTGATCGCAGTCGGAGGCCATCGATTCGCCCTTCTGCCACTTCTTCACGATGTCGGGGTCCTTGATTATGGCCCGGCCTATCTCCACGAACTCGAAACCGGCATTCATGGCCGTCTCCAGATCATTCACCGAGCAGATGCCGCCGACCAGGACCACCGGTATCTTGACGGCCTTGACTATCTTCAGGGCGTCCTGCATCAGGAAGAGATCATTGTAGTGGAATTCCTGACACATGAAACGGCCAAAGAAGAGCAGCCCGAACTTCCGCATGAAGCTCTTGTCGGCAGCCGCGAACTCGATAATGGGCAGGTTTCCGCGCATCATCATGAACGGGGTCTTGGAGGTGAACCCGCAGCTCGGAACCAAACCGCTGGCGCCCATGGCCTCAAACCGCTTGGCTATGGCCACGGCATCCTCGATCTCAATGCCGCCTTTGATCCCATCCGTCATGTTCATCTTGACCATGATGGGGAACTCCGGCCCCATGGCCTTTCTGACAGCGCCCACCACCGCAGCGGGAAAACGCATGCGGTTCTCCAGGGAGCCGCCATAGGCATCCGTTCTCTTATTAGTGTATGGCGACAGGAACTGGCTGAGCAGGTAGCCGTGCCCGGAATGGATCTCGACGGCATCAAAACCCGCTTCCCTGGCCAGCAGCGCCGCGCTGGCGAAATCCTGAATCACCTGGTTGATATCGGCCTCGGTCATCGGCTTAGGAAAACTGATGCGGAACAGGTTGAATTTGCGCGAGGCTCCCACCGGTTGAAAACCGGTGTCGGCCTTGCTGGCGAAATAACCGCAATGCCCCAGCTGGACGGAGGCAGCGCCGCCCTCCTTGTGGACCGCATCCGTCAGCCGCCGCAGGTCGGGCAGGATCTC
>DAIQQD010000027.1:0-1339 GCA_036787015.1 Chloroflexota bacterium | reverse complement strand
TCTCATGGAGCACATGAGCAAGATAAACATCGCCATGATTAATGGCCATGCTCTGGCCGGAGGGCTCGAACTGGCCGAGGCCTGTGATCTGGCCTATGCTGCCGATGATGTCAATATCGGCGATCAGCACGCTTCTATCGGCCTGATACCGAGCGGCGGCGGATCCCAGCGGTTGCCACGGCTTATCCCGCTGAGAGTGGCCAGGGAGCTCATGTTCACCGGCGACTGGATGACGGCCAAGGAAGCCGAGAGGTGGGGCATCATCAACAAGGCCGTGCCGCGCGACAAGCTCCGCGAGTATGTCGAAGGCGTGGCGGACAAACTGGTGCAGCGCAGCCCAATGGCTTCCAAATACATCAAGTACTCCATCAATCGCGGCATGCAGGTTGACCTGTACACCGGCATCGAGATCGAGAAAGCGGCCTCCCGGGCCCATTTCCAGACGCAGGACGCCAAAGAAGGTCTGAAATCCTTCCAGGAGAGGAGGAAGCCCAACTTCCCCGGGAAGTAAGCGTGGCGGCAGTATGTGTGGGGGCACAACCCCTTCAGGGCGCACGCAAATCCCAAATCCGAAATCCGAATAGGGTGCAGCCCACCTGAGGCGAACCGGGGTTCGGGGTTTCCCCCCATGCGGGTTTCAAACCCCCCTCTACGCAAATGGGTATAGGGCGTGCAGAGGGGCGTTGCCCCTCTGCGTAATCAATTCATCCCCCAAGAGTGGGGGATCAAAGGGGGTTGAAAAGGCAGCTCCATGTTCAAACCAGTCAGCAGCAAGGTCAGCTTCCCTGAAGTAGAGAAGCAGATTCTAGCCTTCTGGAAGGACAAGAGCATCCTCCAGAAGACGAACGAGGTCCGCCAGGGCGGACCCGAGTTTGTGCTGTATGACGGCCCGCCGACGGTCAACGGCAACCCCGGCATCCATCACGTCCTCTCCCGCATCTACAAGGATGTCATCCCCCGCTACAAGACGATGAAGGGATACCGCATCTTCCGCAAGGCCGGGTGGGACACCCACGGCCTGCCGGTGGAGCTGGAGATCGAGAAGGAGCTCAAGTTCAACAACAAGTCCCAGATCGAAGAGTACGGCATCGCCAAGTTCAACGCCAAGTGCCGTGAGAGCGTTCAGCGCTACCTCAAGAAGTGGGAAGAGCTTACGGACCGGATCGGCTTCTGGCTGGACATGGAGCACCCGTATATCACTTACCACACCGGCTATGTCGAGTCGTGCTGGTGGATCATCAAGCAGCTTTGGGACCGGGGCCTGGTTTACCAGGGCTACAGGGTTACCCCCCACTGCCCCCGGTGCGGCACGTCCCTCAGCTCCCATGAAGTGGCCCTG
>DAIQQD010000187.1:3273-4450 GCA_036787015.1 Chloroflexota bacterium | reverse complement strand
AAACCGTGACACCCGGAAGTTCTCCAACCTGATATCGGAGCCGAGGGTGGCCCTGGTGATCGACAGCCGGTCTAATAGCGAGGCGGATCTCAAGAGCGCCGTGGCGATCACCGCCCTGGGCCCGGCTCACGAGGCTGCGGGTGATGAGAGGGAGCGCCTGGTCCGGGTGTACCTGGCCAAACATCCCAGCCTGGCGGAATTCATGGGCTCGCCGGACGTGGCCGTATGCGCGGTTGCAGTTGAAGACTACGTCATTGCCAGGTTTCGTGAAGTGACGGTACTGCGGCCTTAGCGTTTCGACGGGTCTGAAGTGGCGCCCGATGGGACGGCGCGGCGTGGAATGCGCTAGAATAGCACGAGCACGGACAGGGAGCGCCTTCGGAGATGCCGGTCTCCTGACTGGACGCCGGCACGGGAAGAAGAGAAATGGTCGGCAGCAAGGTCCTGATTGTGGAAGATGACCGGACCCTGCTTGACGTGCTTCAGTACAATCTGGCCAGGGAGGGCTACGACGTCCTCACTGCAGCCGATGGCGCCGCAGGTCTGGAGGCCGCCCGCAGCGGCAAGCCCGATCTGGTGATCCTCGATGTCATGCTCCCCAAGATGGATGGATACGAGGTCTGCCGCATCCTGCGCCGGGAGACGACCGTGCCGATCATGATGCTCACGGCCAAGACCGAGGAGACCGACAGGGTAGTGGGCCTGGAAGTCGGCGCTGATGACTACGTTACCAAGCCCTTCAGCATGAGAGAGTTGATGGCCCGCGTCCGGGCCATGCTGCGACGGACCGAGATGATGAAGAAGGAAGCCGAGTCCGGCGCCCTGGCACCGGCGCCATGCTTGAAGGCTGGAGATCTCGAGATCGACACTGCCCGCCACAAGGTCTTCCGCAGTGGCGTTGCTGTAGAATTGAGCCGCATGGAGTTTGCCCTTCTGGAATTCCTGGCCCGGAACCAGGGGCAGGTCTTCAGCCGGGACCACCTGCTGGAGAAGGTCTGGGGCTATGATTTCGCCGGTGACACCCGCACCGTGGACGTCCATGTCAGTTGGCTGAGGCACAAGATCGAGACTGATCCGGCGCATCCTGAGCATCTTGTGACGGTGAGGGGCGTCGGCTACAAGTTCGAGGCGTAGAGATGTTTCGCAGCATCAGATGGCGGATAGCAGCAGCCTTTGC
>DAIQQD010000187.1:1797-3173 GCA_036787015.1 Chloroflexota bacterium | reverse complement strand
GAAGAGGATCCAGCGGAGATGGAGAACCATGGCGACAGGCCGGAGGTAATCGAGGCCCTTGAGGGAGAGACGGGCAGCGACGTCCGGCGGAGCGAGACTCTGCACCGTGACATGATGTATGTCGCTGCGGTGATAGCGCCGGACGGCGACACAGTGGGCGTGGCCAGAGTGTCCCTCCCTCTGACCGAAATCAATGCGGCTATGGGTCACATCAACCTTGTCATTGCACTGGTGGCCCTCGTTGCCGTTGCGCTGGGCATTCTGGTGGCGTTCCAGATAACCAGGATCACCGTCGACCCGATCCGGAGACTCACCAGGATCTCCAAGGAAATGGCTGAGGGCAACCTGAATCAGGAGGTAACGGTGCCATCCCGGGATGAGGTGGGCGATCTGTCCAGGGCCTTCAACCGGATGGCTGCCAAGTTGAAGGAGGCGATGACATTGGTCACCGCCGAGCGTGACAGGATGGCGATCGTTCTGGAGAGCATGAGCGACGCCATCTTCGTGGTTGACGGTGAAGGCCGCGTCACCATGACCAACAAGGCCGCTGGGAAAGTGCTCCAGGTTCCGCGAGACGCGGCCACAGGGCGCCATTTCATTGAAGTTGTGCGCGACCACGAAATAGATGCGCTTCTCCAGCAATGCCTGAAGACAAGGGCGCAACAGACCGGTGTGGTAGAGCTTAGGTCAAAGAGACAGCTCCTGGGTGTCATTGCCACTCCCTTTCAAGAGGACACTGGCTGTCTTCTGCTGATCCAGGACCTCACGGAACTGCGCAAGCTGGAGACGGTGCGCCGGGATTTCATTGCCAACCTGTCACATGAGTTGCGCACGCCGATCGCCTCACTCAAAGCGCTGGGCGAGACCCTGCACGAAGGCGCCATCGACCAGCCCTCTGTGGCCAGGGACTTCGTGGGGAAGATGAACGTTGAGGTGGACCGGCTGGCGCAGATGGTTCAGGAGATGGGTGATCTCTCGCGCATCGAGAGCGGTGAGGCCCCCCTGCAGAAGGCTGCGGTGAATGTGGCCGATGTTGCAGCCCGCGCGGCGGAGAGGCTGAAATCCCAGGCTGATCGTGCCGGATTGCAGATGAAGCTGGATATCGCCCCTGGACTGCCTTCGGTCTCGGCTGACGAGGCCAGGATGGAACAGGTCCTGGTCAACCTCATCCACAATGCCATCAAGTTCACGCCGCCCGGCGGACGAATCAACATTTCGGCCAGGGCGGAGGGCGACAAGTTCATCGTCTCGGTGTCCGACACCGGTGTTGGCATACCGGAAGACGATCTGCCGAGGGTCTTCGAGCGCTTCTACAAGGCGGACAAAGCCCGCGCCGGCGGTGGCACCGGCCTGGGGTTGGCCATCGCCAAGCACGT
>DAIQQD010000187.1:0-1697 GCA_036787015.1 Chloroflexota bacterium | reverse complement strand
GTAGCCACAGGGGAATTGCCCCTACGAGTTGCACTATGGGGCGTGCAGAGGGGCGAAGCCCCTCTGCGTTATTCATCATCCCCCTTTGCCAAAGGGGGACACAGGGGGATTGGCCTGGGTGAGGTGGAGGTGTTCACGGCCCTGTGTCCGCTGGGGGTTTGGGGACTTCTCGGGCGCATCGCAATGCGCCCCTACGGAGATTCGCCGTGACGGTGTCCGCCTGAGGCGGACCGGGGAGTCTGAGGGGTGGTCCCCCAATTCTCCAGATTTAACCTTCTCTTAACAATCCCTTGAACATGTCTTAAACATCGCCTGCTAGAGTAGAAAGCAGGATTGAAGGATTGAAAGAAAGGAGGTGAGACTATGGAGAAACCAACAATAGCCCTGATCGCCCACGATGCCAAGAAGGCTGACATGGTCTACCTGGTGCAGGCGCACCGTGAGGAGTTCTCCCAGCTCAACCTGGTAGCCACCGGGACAACCGGCAAGTTCATCCAGGCCAGAATAGGCCTGCCGGTCAGACTGATGAAGAGCGGCCCGCAGGGCGGCGATCAGCAGATAGGGGCGTTGGTGGCTGGTGGCGAGGTGCAGGCGGTCATCTTCCTGCGAGACCCATTGACGGCTCACCCTCATGAGCCGGACGTTTCAGCACTCGTCAGACTGTGCGACGTTCACAACATCCCACTGGCAACCAACCTGGCGACCGCCGAGGCGGTGGTGGACTTCATGTTCCATCGCCCCGGCGTTTCCCGAGAAAGACACGCGACCCATCAGTGGGAAACGGAACCGGTGGGCGCGCTAATAATAGGATAAGGAGTCAAGGAGGAGATATGAATGTGAGCGCAAGCAAGAAATGGATACTGTTGATCCTGGTAGGGATACTGGCGGTGTCAATGGTGGCTGTTGGCTGTGGCAAGAACCTGTCGGGCACCATTACAGTGGCAGGTTCGACTACCGTCCAACCACTGGCGGAACTGCTGGCAGATGAGTTCATGTCGGAGAACCCGGATGTACAAGTCACCATCGGTGGCGGTGGCACCAGCGTCGGCATAACCTCGGTGAACAACGGCACAGTTGACATCGGGTCCGCGTCCAGAGACCTCAAGTCCGATGAGCCGCAGTTGGTCAAGCATCTTCTGGCGAAGGACGGTATCGCTATTATTGTGAAGCCCGGCAACCCGGTCAGCGGGCTGACCAAGGCCCAGGTGAGGGACATCTTCGGCGGCGTCATCAAGAACTGGAAAGACGTTGGTGGGCCGGACCACGCCATCAACGTAGTGGTCCGGGAATCGGGGTCCGGCACCAGGACCGCCTTTGAGGAGATGGTGATGGCCAAACCCGAGCCGGCGGTGGCCATAGCCAGCACCGCCCTGGAGCAGAACTCCAACGGCGGCGTCAAACAGGTTGTCGGCGGTGACTCGTATGCCATCGGTTTCATCTCCTTCGGCTACATCGACAACACGGTCAAAGCGCTGTCGATAGACGGCGTCGAGGCCACGGTGGAGAATGCCAAGAATGAGACATATCCCATAGTGAGACCGCTGTACTTCCTAACCAAGGAGGAGCCAACTGGGTTGGTGAAGGATTTCATCGACTTCTGTCTGAGCGACGAGGGGCAGGCCATCGTAGCGGACGAGGGTTACATATCGATAGACTGATGCAACGAGACCCCGGTGGCCCGTTATTGGATTCCCGCC
>DAIQQD010000186.1:1875-4457 GCA_036787015.1 Chloroflexota bacterium | reverse complement strand
GACAGCCGGCTCGCTGCGGGTGAAGCACATCGTGGTCCACACTCAGGAACTGCAGGATTCCCGCTTCACTGCTAACACGCCTGACCGGTGCTATCACTGCAAGAAGGGGCTTCTCCAGGCGCTGAAGGGGATCGCGGCGGCCGACGGGTTCTTGAACATCGTTGAGGGATCGAATGCTGATGATCTGGATGACTACCGGCCTGGTGCCAAAGCTGGCGACGAGATGGGGGTGCGGCGTCCGCTTCAAGAGGCGGGGCTGACAAAAGGCGACATAAGGGCCATCTCGAAGGACTTGGGACTGCCGACTTGGGACAAGCCCTCTCTGGCCTGTCTGGCCTCCCGGATTCCCTACGGAAACCCGGTCACACTGGAGGCCCTGGCATCGATCGACGCCGCGGAAGCCTTCATCCGGAGTTTGGGGATCGCGCAGGTGCGCGTCCGCCACCATGGCCAGACGGCTAGGATAGAAGTGGATCCTGAGGATTTGGAGAAGCTGGCGCGCGGAACCAACCGGCTGCGCATAGTCAATCAACTGAGAGGACTAGGCTACATCTACGTCACACTCGACCTCGCCGGCTACCGCACGGGGAGTCTGAACGAAGGGGTGCCATTGTGAATTCGGAGCAGTTGCGCCATTTGCTGGAGAAGTTGAAGTCGGGCGACATTGGCGTTGGCGAGGCGTTGGACCAGTTGAGGTTCATGCCCTACGAGGACATCGGCTTTGCCAAGCTGGACCATCACCGCTCCCTCCGCAGAGGCTTTGCGGAGGTCATTCTGTGCAAAGGTAAGACGGCTGATCAGGTCGCCGGCATCGTCAAGCGAATGGCGGCTTCGGAGGGAACCACACTGGCTACCAAGGCCAGCCCGGATATATTCGATGCTGTGCGGCATGTGGCGCCGGGCGCTCGCTACCATCAGTTGGCCGGCTTGATTGTAGTCGGAGATGCCCCCCCGGTGGTGGCGGAGGGATACATCCTGGTGGTCACGGCGGGCACGGGTGACATTCCGGTAGCCGAGGAGGCTGCGGTCACGGCGGAGACCATGGGAAGCCGGGTGGAGAGAGCCTATGACGTGGGGGTGGCGGGCCTGCACCGGCTGCTGGACTGCAAGGACAAGCTGTTGGGAGCCAACGTGGTCGTGGCGGTGGCCGGAATGGAGGGAGCCCTGGCCAGCGTGGTCTCGGGCATGGTGGACACGCCGGTGATCGCGGTCCCGACCAGTGTTGGATATGGCGCCAGTTTCGGGGGACTGGCCGCGCTCCTTGGCATGCTCAACACCTGTTCCCCTGGGGTGTCTGTGGTCAATATCGATAATGGCTTCGGGGCCGGATATCTGGCCAGCCTGATAAACCGGAGAACCGGGGTGAAGCGTTGAAGATCGCCTATTTCGACTGCTTCTCCGGGGTCAGCGGGGACATGATTCTGGGTGCGCTTGTTGATGCGGGGCTTGAAGTCAGCGAGCTTGAAGCGGAGTTGAGCCAACTGCCCGTTCGGGGATTCAGGCTCCAGGCAGAGAAGACGACGAGGCGGGGAATATCAGGAACGAAACTGAGCGTGATCACAGAGGAGCACCGCACGGAACGGCATTTGCCGGACATCAACGAGATCATTGACCGGAGCGCCCTCAGTGACGACATCAAGAATACCAGCAAGAGGGTCTTCATGGAGTTGGCCAGTGTCGAAGCCAGGATTCACCAGAAGACCGTTGATGAGGTGCATTTCCATGAGATCTCTGCGCTGGATTCTATTGTCGACGTTGTCGGCTCTCTGCTGGGCCTCAGGAAGCTGGGCCTTGGGGCGGTCTACGCGTCGAGAATCCACGTTGGCACGGGTTTCGTCGAGTGCCGGCACGGAACACTCCCGGTTCCGGCACCGGCGACGCTTGAGTTGCTGAAGGGAGTGCCTGTCTACTCGAAGGGCATTGAGTCGGAACTGGCCACGCCCACCGGCGTTGCCATACTCAAGAGTGTCGCCAAGGGCTTCGGCCCTATGCCGGACATGACCGTCGACAGGATCGGCTACGGGGCCGGCAGCCGGGAACTGGAGATACCCAACCTCCTGAGGATCTGCATTGGAGAGACGTGCCAGGACAGGTATGCCGGGGATGAGGTCCTGCTCCTTGAGACCAACATCGATGACATGAACCCGGAGTTCTTCGGGCACGTGTCGGAGCGGCTTCTGACGCAGGGCGCTCTCGACGTGTTCATGACGCCGATCTATATGAAGAAGAACCGCCCGGCGACGCTTCTCAGCGTCCTGACGGCGAAAGAGAAGCTGGATGGGGTTCTATCGACGGTCTTCTCGGAGACGACCACCCTTGGAGTTCGGATTCACTCCGTTGACAGGAGAGTGCTGGCCAGAGAGACCATCTCCGTGAAAACGACCCTGGGGGACATAAGAGTCAAGGTGGGCAGGATCGGCGGAGAAGTGAAGACCATGGCCCCCGAATACGAAGACTGCCGGGAGATCGCCGCCAGGCAGGGGGTTCCGCTGAAAGACGTCTATGAGTCGGCGAAAGCCGCTTGCAGAGAGGCGCTGCTCAGAGGCCAGTGAACTTCTCAAGAATGACTGGAGCCCTTGCCC
>DAIQQD010000186.1:0-1775 GCA_036787015.1 Chloroflexota bacterium | reverse complement strand
CCGCCGTAGCGTTTCAGCAGCGCAACAGCAACGCTGTCGCAGGCCACCCTGTCTGAGGAAGCGATGATCATGTTGGGCTGCTCCACCATCATCTCCTCGAGGAAGATGGAGTTGTGGGGGCCGCCCGAAACCATGATCCGGGTCGCATCTACAACGTTCATGGTAATGCCGGGATTCACGCCGTTCTCCATGCGCCACGGCCGGCACAGATCAAGCTCGGCCACCTTGTTCGGGAGGTCATACAAATGGAACAGCCTCTCCGTGAACAACCTGTTGCTGGGGGCCATTATGCCCACGAAGGCTTTGATGCAGCAGGTGTACTGGGCCATGTCGCGAATGAGAGGCATGTTGTGGTTCTTGAGGACGGGGACGTTGATCATGTGGTCCATCTGCAGCACCGCCTTGGCAATGACGAAAGGCTCTTCCAGATACTCGAACTTGTCCGAAGTGAAGTTGATATGGTCCAGGTCCTCCATGGGAAGGGGGTTGACGCCTTCCTGTATGCAGACGTCATAGATACCTTGCTGCTGCATGACGAACATGGTGGACAGGAAGATAGCGGAATGATCGGCGACGTAGATCTTGCTCGCGGCGGTTCTCTCCTTGACCATCCGGATAACTGCCCGCAGGACCTCCGGATTAGTGGTCACCGGTGCATTCGTGTCACCACCGGGGATCGACTGCGCATCTGAGAACCAGACACAGTTCGGTTTGATGAGTACAAGCTCACCCTGCTTGATCAGCCCGAGTCCTCCAGCGGACTGTACGGCGGCTCTGACCATGGACTCTATGGAAGTGCCCTTGACTACGGCCACCTTTGAGGTCGCGCTGGCGCTGGGGCCGGTGTAGTTGACCTGCTTGTACGTATCGAGGGCGCCGTACCAGGGAGTGTATTGGAGACAGGCGGTTCCAGCCAACGCCATGCCTGCTCCCACCACCGAGGCCGTTCCCACCACCTTCAGGAAGTCGCGGCGGGTAATTCCTGAGGCCCGCTTCCCCAGCTTCTCCTTGGTCAGCTCATAGGAGCGGTCCAAGCTCTTCTCGACCCTCTTCTCGTCCTTGTCCGACTTGAACAGGGTGTCAATGGGACGGAAGTAGGGGCCATCTCCCGCTTCGTAGCGCTTCTCCGCCTCATCGCTCTTGTGGATGTTGATCCCAAAGCGGTCTTCGAGAAACTCCACATGCTCCTTATGATGCTCGGTCTTCAGCGGGTCGTGCCTGCCACCATGGTCTGTATCCGGATGCGCGTGTTGATGGTGCTGATGTATGTTGTCCTTCTCGCCACTCTCGTCCTTCTTCAAGATGCACACTCCTCTCCTTCTTGTTTGCCCGTGATACTGGTGAGGTGTGCTCAAGATGATGCGCAAGTGTCCGCAGTACGGAAGCAGATGCTCTGGCTTATCCCCCCAGTACCAGAAGCTGTTGCCAGCAATATACATCATTGTTTCCACCGGGTCAAGCACCCACGATATGTTTACATAAAACCATAAGACCGATGCAGTATGCTCCGGATGGACTTAGTCAAGATGATATCATCGTGAGCATGTGCTCGGTCGTCCAGTGTTCTCCGATCCGGAATCAGTACCCGCCCGGAGGGGATCTCTCCCTGGCGGGTATCCCAAGACGATGGCGAACGGGGTTGAGCAAGACGGCTGTCCGGCCTTATATTGTAGAATGAGTCTTGCGGCATGTCGAAGGTTCACTTTCTGGACTACTCACGGGAGCCCGACGTCCTGCCGGGTATCGAGGGGCTCTGCCGTGAGTCGGGCATTCTC
>DAIQQD010000185.1:0-4463 GCA_036787015.1 Chloroflexota bacterium | reverse complement strand
GGTACAGGCTGCGGACAACCTCAGTACCTGGTACGAGCTCTCATCAAATACGTGGAGGCTCACCCCACGGCCTTCTTCGACGTTGAGGTGATCCATCTGTGGACGATTGGGATCGCCCCGTACACCGACAAGAGGTTCGAGCGCAACTTCCGACACACGTCGTTCTTCGTGGGAGAGAGCACTAGAGAGGCAGTGAACGCGGGCCTGGCGGACTACACCCCGATAACCCTTTCGCAAATCCCGGACCTGCTGCGCCGGGGCGTGATTCCGGTTGACGTGGCTATGATACAGACGTCGACCCCTGATGATCACGGCCATGTCAGCCTGGGCATAAACGTTGACATAACCCGCGCCGCCGTGGCTAGCGCCTCTACCGTGATAGCCCAAGTCAACGAGAATATGCCGCGGGTGCATGGCGACGGCTTCCTTAACGTGGAGGATTTGAACTTCATCGTTCCGTATGACGAGCCGTTGCTGCAGATCACCGCAAAGCCGACAGATGAAGTCGCCCAGAAGATCGGCAAGTACGTGTCCCATCTGGTCCACGACGGCGATACCATACAGGTGGGGTTCGGCCGGATTCCGGACGCGGTGACAGACGCCCTGGCTGACAAGAAGGACCTCGGCGTGCATTCGGAAATACTGACCGATGGCCTTGTCCGACTGATGAGGAAGGGTGCCGTCAACAACTCTAAGAAGACCTTGAACCGCGGGAAGACGATAGCCAGCTTCTGCATGGGCAGCCGGGAAACCTACGAATACCTCAATGACAACACTAAGATTGAGTTCAGGACCATCGACTACACGGACAATCCCCTGGTAGTGGCACGGCACCAGAATATTGCCGCCATCAATGGCGCTCTGCAGGTGGACCTTACCGGCCAGGCCACCGCCGAGTCCATCGGAAGGACATTCTACGCTGGCGTTGGTGGCCAGGCCGATTTCTCGAGAGGGGCGATGCTGGCTGAGGGTGGGAGAACGATTGTCACCCTCCATTCGACCACCGAGAACGACACCATATCCAGGATTGTGCCCTTTCTGAGTGAGGGAGCCGGAGTCACCCTGTGCCGGGGGGACATCCATTACGTTGTTACCGAGCATGGGATAGCCTATCTTCACGGCCAGAGTGTCAGGCACAGGGCCATGCAGCTGATATCCATTGCCCATCCCAAATTCCGGAACCGGCTGGTTGAGGAGGCCCGGAAGATGAACCTGATATACAAGGACCAGGCCTTTGTCGATGGCAAGGCCGGAGAGTATCCGGAGGAACTGGAAACACAAAGAGTCACCTCCGCCGGAGTTGAAGTCCTGATCAGGCCCATCAGGATCAGCGACGAGCCGTTGATCCAGGACTTCTGGTACAACCTCTCAGACAGGAGTATGTACCTCAGCTTCGCCTCGGCCAGAAAAGACATGTCGCATGACCGTCTGCAGGAGATGGTGGCCATTGACTACACTGAGCAAATGGCGCTGGTGGCGGTAACGCCGCAGGATGAGAAACCGAAAGTCGTCGGGGTGGCTCGGTACTATCTGAACCCTGACATTCGCACCGCCGAGGTGACTATCGCCGTCAGGGATGACTACCAGAACAAAGGTGTGGGCAAAGAGCTACTCTCCTATCTGACCTATCTGGCCAAGAAGAACGGCCTGGTGGGGTTCACGGCGGAAGTCCTGGTCGCGAATGCGGCCATGCTGCGGGTATTCAAGAGAATGGGCTTCGACATAGAGACAGTCAGTGAAGGCGGCGGAGTCTACGAGTTGAACCTGTCCTTCCGGTAGCCCGTGTGCCGGCAGGCTTCTCCCCCTCATCCATTTCTGGAATCCAGTCCGGCGGGCAAGCTCAGCCCTTTTTGTGCCAGCGGTCGGCGCGTCCTGCCGGGTGGCAGCGGGGCGGAGCCGTCTTCCCCGTTTCCTGCCGCTGGCGATCGGACGGCGCGGTTCCCAAGGGCAATGGTCGTAATGATTCTGTAATAGCGTCGCGGACGCGTGAGACGTTTCTGTGATCGAGTCTGCCTATAATGGCATTGGGTGGTTGTGAAACTGGCCTACGTGATGTGGTGTCATCGGATGTTCTATGCTGCTGGTGTTGATGAGCATGGGAATCTCGACGTTTGAGTGGGCCGCAGACGAGTTGGAGGTCGACAGGGACGCAGGTCTGATCCTGTCGGGCCAGACGACTGGAGAAGAAAGGGTGGGCAAGACGAAATGAGACAGAAATCGGAGAAGAGATTCAGGTTCACCGTCACATGGAAACTGGCATTCTTCGTCCTTGTTGCTCTGGCTCTGGCGGTGTCCGCAAAGGACATACTGTCCTTGTCGGGTCTGAGCGATGGATACTCGCAGGTGGCAGTCTCTGCTGCGATAGTTATCGCGCTTTTCATTCTGTTCATTGTCATCATTCGCCAGGTCATCGTCAGGCCCCTGCAGTCAATATCTGAGACTTGGCAAGCGCTCGCTGAGGGCAATCCTACTCAGACATTCACAGTCAAATCACACGACGAGATAGGTGATGTAGCCCGTTCGTGCCGCTTGGTCACCGGACGCATGAAGGAAGTGCGAGAGCTGTCTGAGCGGATAGCAGCGGGTGATCTAAGTGTTGAAGTCAAGCCAGTCTCAGATCAAGATACGCTCCTCGTGGCATTCGCGCAGATGGTGGGGAACCAGCGTAACCTGATTGACAAAGTGAAGGCAACCGCGACCAGCGTTGCCGAAGCCAGCAAACAGCTATCGAATGCCTCGGAGCAGACAGCGCGGGCGACCCAGCAGTTGGCAAGCACCGCACAGCAGATAGCGAAGGGTACGTCGGAGCAATCTGTGTCTTTGCAGGAGACGTCGGCCAGTGTGGAGCAGCTTTCGGGCGCCATAACCCAGATAGCCGTGGGGGCGCAGGAGCAGGCCAAGGGTGTAGAGGAAGCCGGCGCCATGATCAAGAGGGTCTCGGCGGCAATGAACAAGGTTTCGGCGAGCGCCAAGGCGGGAGACGATGAGTGGCAAAGCACAGCCGCTTCGGCCGCCGAGGGTGCTCGACAGGCCCACGAGACAGTGGAGGGGATGAACAAGATCAAGAGGGCGATGGAAGCGGTGTCCGTGAGGGTTTCGGATCTGGGTGCCAGGTCCGAAGAGATAGGCAAGATAGTGGCGACGATAGATGACATTGCAGCGCAGACCAACCTGCTTGCCTTGAATGCGGCGATTGAAGCGGCCAGGGCGGGAGAGCAGGGGAGGGGGTTTGCCGTAGTGGCGGACGAAGTCCGGAAGCTGGCTGAGAGGTCATCGGGAGCTACCAAGGAAATCGCGACGCTGGTGGGCGGGATACAGACCCGACTGCGGGAAGCCGTTGTGGCGATGCAGGATGGGGGCAAGGAGATTGAGGTTGGGTACAAGCTCGCTGCTGATGCCGGAGTAGCGCTGGATGACATATTGTCCAGATCGCAAAACGTAGGCAAGCAGGTGGTGCAGATATCCAGGGCCGCTCAGGAACTACAGGGTTTGAGCAGCGGCATGGTAGACGCGATTGACCGCATAAACCGGATAGTGGAGCAGAATGCTACTGCTACTCAAGAGATGGCGACCAGCTCGGGAAGAGTGTCGAAAGCGGTCGAGATTACAACTGACGTAGCAGAAGACACCAGTGCGGCCTCTCAAGAGGTCTCGGCAAATGTTGAGGAGATGTCCGCCCAGGCGGAGGAAGTGCTGGCGGCAGCGCAGTCACTGACCGAAACAGCCGAGGACCTGGACAAGACCTTGGCGCTCTTCAAGACAAGCAGGGGCGCCGGTTTCGCCAAGGCCGCGACTCGGAACTCAAAGTAGCCCCTGGTTCGAAGGAATACGGCTTGCGAGAGGCACGGAGTCCTCAGTGGCCCCGTGCCTTCTTGATGTCTTCTCCATCCACGGCCTGAGATCGAACAAGGCGATGCATTGAGCATGGCCTGCTGGTTGCAGCCTCTGCTTCTGCCTGATTGGACCTACCTCACTACGAACTCCCACCGGCAGCTGATGTCGCAGTCGGATTGATACGGTCCTCACCGGACACCGTCGGGAGCCATCTGAACTACTTGAGCCTGGTGACCATGTCGTTCCCGCAAACGTTCACGGCCTGCGTTGCCAGAGGGGGCGGGAGCTTGCTCACGAATCTCCGGTACACGTCGGCGTCGAGCTCGAGCCTCTGTTCTCTGGACAGTCTGATGCAGGCATCAACGGCGTTGGCTTCGTACAGAGTCTCTACCCGTGGCGACAACAGGCTGAGAGGTGCTGCAGCCAATGTGGGCAAGTTGTCATCATCGTAGATGTCACACAGGGGTGACAACGTCCGCAAGGTCAAGCAAGCCTAAGAAGGCAGATGCTCAGTACTCTTGGAGAAATAGAGTCTTCACTATACCCCTGCACGGCCCCTGCTTATACTATTAGTATGGGGTGAAATGTTGGGTGATACAGAACGACAGGAGGATGAGATGGCAAAACTG
>DAIQQD010000184.1:0-4477 GCA_036787015.1 Chloroflexota bacterium | reverse complement strand
CTGACATCTGATTGTACCCGGTCGCTCCGGCAGTGGGAGTTCACGCAGAAAGGAGACACATGGCCGACGGATGGCTGCTAAAGGGACTGGAGGATTTGGTCAACAAAACCAAGTCACTCGAAAGCGAGAAGAGGGAGGCCGTCGCCAGGATAGAAGCGCTCGAACGTGAGAATTGCGAACTGGCTTCCGTCATCGCTCAGGCCAGTGCACTGGTGGTTAAGGCATTGAAGGAGGATACGACTGCCGACCCACTGACCAGCGCATGAGTGTCCACCCTTCTTCGTTGCCCCACCCCTTCAGCGCCAGATGGTCATGGGACACCCCTCTCTGTGTTCAAGCTGAGGTCGGGCTGGTATGATGTGATAGAAGACACGCTGCTGGCCTAGTCGAAGTCGAGGAGGTATCGCAAAATGGCTGTGTATGAATACCTCTGCCCCCAATGCCGGAATCAATTCGAGTTGATGCGGCCAATGAGCGAGGCCGAGAAGTCCGCAAGATGTCCGAAGTGCGGCTCAGAGGCGCAGAAGCTGATATCAGGCTTCAGGTCAATGACTGGGGACTCGATGCAGCCTGCCGATGAGCCCTTCGGCAAAAGGACGGTTGGTGGAGAGGTGGGTTTAGCGGATTCTGATGGAAAAGGGAGAAACATGGTCCAGAAATCGCTGCCACAGCAGTTGGGGGAAGTAGCCAACAAACTCAGATTGCTTGAACGTGATAAGGGCGAGGCCGCTACTAGGATGGAAGCGCTTGAGCGTGAGAAGAACGAAGCCGTCGCCAAGACAAGAGCGCTTGAACGCGAGGTGGGCGAAATGGCTGCCCTCATCACTCTGGCTGGCGAAAAGGTGGAAGAGATACTCAATATTGGAGCGAATGACGATGTATCGCAGCCACAGACAGTCAACATGCCTGAAGAATCAAAGGGGCCTATGCACCTAGAGGAGTTCTCTGCTGACACACGGAAGCAACCGAAACGGCTCCTCCCTCAAGTTTTTATTCCAGACTAGCCCAGGAGACTCTGCTCTTCTTGTCTGTATGGCCCTCCACGCAATCCCTCATGCCAGCGGTGCTTCGCAGACCTTCAGCCTGTCCTCTCCTACCCCTTCAGCCCCAGATGGTTCGTGGCACGCAGGCAACTGCCGCGTGCGCTTATGCAGAGGCTAGGCCTTGAAGACCCGGCACAGCAGAGCGCGGTCACACCAGCCGCCTGACAGCTCGTCGCACCACTCCGGGTCGTCCAGAGTCAAGACGTTGGCGTTGGACTCGAATACGCCGCTGAACTCCGGCTCGTTGGCCGGGTTCTCCGGGAACCACCAACTGGCCTGGCAGTTGACCACGTTGGGCAGCATGCCCGCATTGTATCTGGCCCGCTGCCTGATCCATCCCCGCCGGGTCTCGATGCAGGCCCAATCGCCATCGGCTATCCCCAGCCCGGCGGCGGTGTCCGGATGTATGTCCATCAGCGGATCAGGGTGCTTCTCGCGGCCCCCCATCCCCCGGTGCATGAACTCGGAATGGAACATGGGCATGTAGTTGCCCCCTGTGTTCAGAATGAGCGGAAATTCCCTGGCGACATCCGGCACCCGCAGCGGGCTCTCCGGAGGCTCCTCGTAGTAGGGCAGCGGGTCGTAGTCTAGCTTCTCCAGGATCGTGGAGTAGAGCTCGATCTTGCCCGAAGGGGTGGGGAAGCCCGTCTTCTTCCACGGCTGCTGGTCGAAGGTGTCCGGGAACACGGCATACTTGCCGACCAACTCTCTGAAAGTCAGACCAACCGGCTTCAGGCGGTAGTTGCTGACTTCTTCGTTTGTCTTCCAGGGCCAGTGCTCCTGCTGGCCCACAGCCAGCGCCAGCCCGCGGAAGAACTCGTAGATGTCCAGGCGCGTCCCCATCGGCGGGATGGCCTTCTCGCCCGCCCGGAGGAGGCTGGCGAAATCCATCATGTTCGTGCAGAGGTCCCTCTCCAGCCAACTGGCTGCCGGCAGAACATAGTCCGCCAATTGCGCCGAAGGCGTCATGAAGAGCTCCTGCACCACATGAAGCTCCAGGTTGTCGCTCTTCAAAGCTTCAAAGACCAGCCTGGTGTTCCCCGCCCAGGCCAGTGGGTTGGACCCCCAGGCGATCAAGGCCTTCACCGGATAGGGCTTCCCGGTCAGGATGGAACGCCAGAGCATGGTGGTGTGGGCCTGTATCTGGACGGTTACAGGGGCCGGAACGCCGTAGACCCTCTGGAGGTGGGGTTCCATCAGGCTCCAGCCGTTCAGTGTGACCAGGCGGCAGACGTCGAAGCCCATCTGCTTGCGCCGCTGCTCCATCGGCAGGAGATGCATCAGGCTCAATTCGGCCTCGGTGATGAACTTGCCCCCGTTCGTCAGCTCGCCGGGGCGGGTGATCAGGTGACCGCCCAGGATGCCGAGGTTGCCCGTGATAGCACGGAGGGCAATCTTGCACTGTTCTGCCCTCGTGCCGTTCAGCCCAAGCTGGTCGATGGCTACGCCGTATGGCATGCAGGCCGGCCCGTGGGTGGCGTACGTACGTGCGGCCTCCACAATCTTCTCGGCGGGGACGCCGGTGATTTCGGCCACGCGCTCTGGCGGATACTCCTGGACGCGCGCCTTGAGCTTGTCGAAGCCAACCGTCCACTCCGCCACGAACTCCTTGTTGTACAGGCCTTCATTGATGATGACGTTCAGCCAGGCCAGCGCCAGGGCCGTATCAGTGCCCGGCCTCAGCCTCAGCCAGATGTCGGCTGCGTCCGAAGTCTTTGTCTGCCGGGGATCAACGACGATGACCTTCAGATCGCCCCTTTTCTTCTTGAGAAGTCCCGCCCAGCCGCGCATGTTAGACTCTGACGGGTCGGAGCCCCAGTAGACCACGCACCTGGAATTGGACATCTCGATGGCGTACGTGGTGACATCGCCCATGACAGCCATATTAATGGCCATGTCATTGATGCCGCAGATTATGCCGGGGGCGAAGATGTTGTGGGGGTTGCCGAACAGGCTGGCAAAGCGGCCTCGGGGCCAGTAGTCGTTGCCCCGGTATGTTCCCTCGAAGAATCCCAGCGTCTCTGCGCCGTACTCGTCCTTGAGTTGCAGCAGCTTCTGCCCGATCTCGCCGAAGGCCTGGTCCCAGGTTATCCTCTCCCACTTGCCCTCGCCGCGTCGGCCCGCCCTCTTCAGCGGATGCATCAACTGCCCGGGATGGTAGAGCCACTGGGGGGCGAGGCGGACTCTCTCGCAGACAAACCCGCGGCTCAAAGGGTTGTCGGGATTCCCCCTGATGCTGATGACCTTGCCATCTTCGACGGTCACCAGTACGCCGCAGACGTTGCTGCAGAACTGACAGTAGGTCTTCTTGACGGTCTGTTCACCCATGGCAGGAGTCCCCGGGGCATATAGTACCAGTTTCGCGACGGGGTTGAAATGCACCGGCGATCTGGGCGCGGGCTGTACGGTGTCCGCCTCAGGAAGAATGCGGGCTAGGGTGTTGACCAAGCCTTGGCAAGGCGGCGGGTTTCGGTCCGCTGCGTCCTGCACCTGCGTTCCCGGATTCCCGCCTCCGCGGGAATGACACGTGGGGTGTGCAGAGGGGCTTCGCCCCTCTGCGTCATTAGTTCGTCCCCCATGAGTGGGGGACCAAGGGGGTTGAACAGGCATCCTTCCGGAATCTCCACTAATGGAGCAGGAACGCATTTCTGAGGTGGTCTCTCCAGGGACTAGCTGGGTCCTGTTGGCCTGCCCTGTGGGGTGCGTGTTAATATATATCGATACACCGCACCAAGAAAAGCTGAAGGGGGGATCAAACGTGGCCAAGAAGACCATTGCGCAACTCTTCGATCTGAGCGGGAAGGGAGCCATCGTCACGGGCGGGGCTATGGGCATAGGCAGAGCCATCGTCATGCGTCTGACGGAAGCGGGTGCCTCAGTGATGATTGTGGACATTGATATGGATACGGCCGGCAAGGTGGTGCAGCGGGTCAAAGAGAAAGGCGGTAAGGCAGAGGCCATCAAGGCTGACATCCGCAGCCTGACCGATGCCAAGAAGGTGGTTGAGGCCACGGTGCAGGCCTTCGGCAGCCTGGACATCCTGGTCAACAACGCCGGCATATATCCTATCTCCAAGGCTCTGGATACTACCGAGGAGCTGTGGGACAGAGTATTGGATATCAACCTGAAGGGCACGTTCTTCTTCTCGCAGGCGGCGGCGCGCGAGATGGTCAAAGCCAAGCACGGCGGCAGGATCATCAATCTCGCTTCGATCGACGCGGTGCACCCCATGGGTGACGTGGCGCACTACAACGCTTCCAAGGGAGGCGTTCTCTCCCTCACCAAGGCACTGGCTTTGGAGTGGGCGCCTCACGGCATCATCGTCAATGCGATAGCTCCAGGCAGCATCTGGACTTCAGGCTCGGAGAAGCTCAGGATTGAGCAGGAGGCCGCTGGCAAGAAGCCGGAGGAAATGCTCAAGAAGTTCGAGACCC
>DAIQQD010000183.1:0-4478 GCA_036787015.1 Chloroflexota bacterium | reverse complement strand
AGCTTCTGGCGGGGTTCGAGTGTCACGTGAACCTGATAGTGGGCAACCCCACCCCGAGCAAGGAGTTCCGCCCCTCAGTGGCCCGGCGTGTGGCGGCGTTTCAGAAGCAGTTGACGGACGGCGGTGTCTCGAACACGCTACGACAGTCCCGGGGTGCCGACATCGAGGCCGGCTGCGGGCAACTGCGCAGCCGCCGACTGGCGAAGTAGAGCCGGGTTCACCGGAAACGATGAGGGGCGGATATCCTGCGATATCCGCCCCTCGATGTAACTCCCGAAGCGTGTTAGTGCTTCTTCTTGGGTTGTTCTTTGGACTCTTTGGCCGCTGCCGCAGGTGCTGCAGGAGTGGCTGCGGCCTGAGCTGGAGGAGCTCCCTCGGAATCCTCGCGGCCAACGGTTTTCTGAGTCTTGGAGTAGTAGAAGGCCCCGAGGATGATCAGGGTGCCGACCACACCTACTGCTATCTGCAAGCCAATGTTGTCGAGAGGCTCCGGGTAGCCGACTGCACCGGTGATCATCACGCTGGCGGCTATGACCGATACCAGGTTGATGACCTTGATCAGCGGGTTGAGCGCCGGCCCGGAGGTGTCCTTCAGCGGGTCGCCAATAGTGTCACCCACCACGCTGGCCTTGTGGCGCTCGGATCCCTTGCCGGTGTTCTTGGCCAGGTCGCGGGGCTCATCTTCAATGGTCTTCTTGGCGTTGTCCCAGGCGCCGCCGGCGTTGGACTGGAACACCGCCATAAGCTGTCCCACCAGGATGACACCGGCCAGGAAACCAGCCAGTGCTTCCAGACCGAAGACGAAGCCGATCACAATCGGCGAAACGATGGCCAGAATGGCCGGAGTCAGGAGTTCTTTCTGGGCGGCTGAGGTGACAATGGTCACCACTTTGCCATAATCGGGATCGGTGGTGCCTTCCCAGATACCCTTGATGTTAGCGAACTGCCACCGTACTTCGTTCACCACATAGTAGGCGGCCCTCCCCACCGCGTTGATGAGGAGCGAACTGAAGAGGAAGGGTATGGCGCCGCCGATGAGGAAGGCGACAAACACCTTCCACTGGATCATGTTGATACTGGGCAGCCCGTATTCATACTTGAAGGACGCAAACAGGGCTACTGCCGCTAGCACGGCCGAGGCGATGGCGATACCCTTGGTGATAGCCTTGGTGGTGTTTCCCACGGCATCCAGGTCGGCCAGGGTCTGCCGGGCCTTGGGCTCCAGGCCGGCCATCTCGCCGATGCCGTTGGCGTTATCCGACACTGGGCCGAAGGCATCCATGGAGATGTTGTTGCCGGTCAGCGTTAACTGGCCGATGCCGCAGAGGGCCACACCGTAGAAGATGCACAGCAGAGTCAGGTCGCTCGACACCAGTCCGCGTTCGACCAACCATGCCTGTACCCCAGGGGTAATGTCGAGGCCACTCCCCCAGATCAGCGCCGAAGCCGCAATTGAAGCGGCAATGATCAGGATGGCCCCGACAGAGCTCTCCAGGCCTATGCCCAGACCGCTGAGGATGGTAGTTGCCGGTCCGGTCTTGGTGGCCTTGGCGATCTCTTTTACCGGACCCCGGGTGGCGCCGGTGTAGTAGTCGGTGATTTGGTTAATGGCTACTGCCAGTACTACACCTACGGAAGTGGCGGCGAAGAAGCGCCAGTCATGGCAATAGAGGAAGCCAAACAGGGCGAATGAGGCGATCGACATCACGGCGGCGATGTTGTAGCCCCGGTGTATGGCCTTCATGGCATCCGTCTCGCTCTTGGAACTGCCCACGGTGTAGGTGCTGATGATGGAAGCGAACACGCCCGCGGCGCGGACGAGCAAGGGGAACATGATCCACATTAGGTCTCCAGTAGCTTCAGTGAGGAAGAGGCCTAGGATCATGGCAGAGACAATGGTCACTTCGTAGGACTCGAAGATGTCTGCGGCCATTCCGGCGCAGTCACCCACGTTGTCGCCGACGAGGTCGGCGATGACGGCCGCATTGCGCGGGTCGTCCTCGGGGATGTCCTTTTCTACTTTGCCCACCAGGTCGGCGCCCACGTCAGCCGCCTTGGTGTAGATGCCGCCGCCCACCCTCATGAAGAGGGCGATCAGCGTGCCGCCGAAACCGAAGCCCAGGAGTATCAGAGGCGCATCGTAGAAGAAGATGATGAAGATCAGGGTGCCGCCCAGGAGTCCCAGACCATCGGTGAGCATGCCGGTGATGGTGCCGGTACGGTAGGCGATCTTCAGGGCTTCGACGAAGCTGGTGCGGGAAGCCTCAGCCACGCGGATGTTCCCTTGCATGGCCATGTTCATGCCGACGTAGCCCACGGTGGCGGAGAAGCCGGCACCCAGGAGGAAGCCGAGGGCGCGGCCCAGACCGATCAGCCAGTCAGGGTTGCCATACTCATCGGTCGCCCGGTAGCCAAAGAAACCGGTGAAGAAGATGAAGACTGCCAGTATCAAGATCAAAATGGCTATGGTCTTGAACTGCCGCTTGAGGTAGGCATTGCCGCCATCCCTGATGGCCTTGGCGATCTTCTGCATCTTCTCGGTGCCCGTGGGCTTGCTCATGATCTGGCGGGTCAGGAACCAGGCGTAGAGGAGGCCCAGTATGGCGACCACCACGACGGCGATCATGGCCCCCTGTTCGAATCCAGTAACGTCCGCGTTGGTAAAACCGTCAAAGAGAGTTATATCCATCTACTGTGAACCCTCCCCCCTTTCCAGACTCATGTACATACTTTGTCAGTCCTCCTTTCTAACCTTTGGAAGTGCACTACTATCCGCAATCCTCCCTACTGTCCTCTCGACCATTTGGTGAACCCAAACGAAAATTATAGCAAGTCTGAATTTCGAATGCCAAACCGGCCTCGTCGGGACGAGAGCTACGGGTTGACCCAGAGGCCAAGAATGCGGTCCAGAACGGCATATCCCACTATGGCCACCGTTATCCACTTGACCGTCTTGCCCGCCCACACGACGACCAAGAACCTCAATACGGGGAAGCGAGTAGCCCCCGCCGTGGCGCTGATGAGGCTGAAGAAGGGGTTGAATACGGCCGAAGCCAGAAAGAGCGCCCAGGCGCCCTTGGCGTGGATCCATCTCTGCAGGCGCGGGTAGATGCCGTGGACCTCCTTGTTGGTCTGTGCCTCGATGAAGCGGTCTTTCAGAAAGAAGGCATGCCCGGTCCGTCCGGCGGTGTAGATGATGAGCTCGCCGATGGCCTCACCGGCGCCGGCCGCCAAACCCACGTAGAAGGGGTTCAATACACCGCCCAGGGCAAACATCACCGGGAGGGTGGGCACACCGAGAATGACGGTGGCTGAACATAGAAAGGCGATGAGGAAGGCGCCTAGATAGCCGAACTCGGCAAAGTCTTTGAGGTGCTCCCTCAACAAGACCACTGACGTGGATACGATGGCGATCAACAAGACCGCCACCAGTACCCAGCGCCATGTCAGCTTCGCCCGCTTCTTTTGTGGGCTCGCCTGCTCGGTTTGTTCGTTAGTGTTTATCTTGAGTCCCTCCGATCGGCTGAAGTGGGAAGGACACCGAAGTGCATCCGTGCGCTGATCCGGGTGAGATTCCCCGCGCAATGCTGGTGTGTATGCAGCTCTCGTTGAAGTCGGCTGCTAGATGAACGCTCCGAACCGAGGGAGTGTCTGTCCCGGCAGGCGGTGCCCAAGTCAAGAATGATGACCTCTTCCTCTGCTCGGCAGCCGGTGCAGTCACACACGGTGCGTTTCCGGCAAACCAGCGAGAATTATATGACAGGTCCGACACGGTCTTCCACTTCTGCTGCAACACTAGATGTGACATTGGCCATCTCCCTTGTCAGACAAACGGCAGGTACTCCTTCAGCGCGTCGAACATGTAGCATGTGAGAAGGTACTTCGGAAACTTGCCCAGGAAGCAGGCAATGAAGAATCGATGTGCCGGCATCTTGGTGGCTCCGGCCACGATCCCAGCCACGTCGAAGGGAAACACCGGCTGGAAGGCGAGGACAGCTATGGCCAGAAGGCCGTACTTGTCTACCCAGCCAGATACCTTCTCATATGCTTCCGGGTAATCACTGAAAACGATCTTCTTGCCCAGCGAGCCCGCGAGGTAGCCACTCATTTCGCCTGTTGTCCCCCCCAAGGCAGCTGCTAACGCTATCAGAGCAGGGTTATAGATCCCGGCGGCGGCCACCATTATGGGCGTGAAGACATACACGGGAGCCACGATGGTCATGTTGGCCGCCAAGGCGACTCCGAAGACGACGAGATAGGCCAGCAATTCGTACTGCTTCAGATCGTCCTTGACGGGAGCCAGAAGCCAATTGAAGAGGAACATCAGTGCCAGACTGAGGGCCACTATGATGAAGAACAGGACGGCCAACTTGAACCATCTGTTCTTCTTCAACTGGGCGAAGTCTATCTGCATCGGGGCACTCGTTAAGCAGTCTTTATGATAACAGCCGCCAACCAGCCCCACAAATTGAGTCTGG
>DAIQQD010000182.1:0-4491 GCA_036787015.1 Chloroflexota bacterium | reverse complement strand
GGCGAAATCCGAAGGGGTCAGGGATTGAAGGCCGTCCACCAGCGCTTCCTTCGGGTTCGGGTGTACCTCGATCAGCAGCCCGTCGGCCCCCGCCGCTATGGCGGCTTTGGCCAGCGCGGGCACGTAGCTGTAGTGGCCCGCAGCATGGCTTGGGTCCACGATGACCGGCAGATGGGTGAACCTCTTCAAGACCGGAATCGAGCAGATGTCCAGCGAGAACCGGATGCTGTCCTCGAAGGTCCTGATTCCCCTTTCACACAAGATGACCTGGTTGTTTCCTTCCGCCAGCAGATAGTCGGCGGCCGTCAACCATTCGGTGACCGTGCAGGAGAAACCTCTCTTCAGTATGACCGGATGCTTACTCTTGCCGATCTTGGTCAGCAGGGCGTAGTTCTGCATATTGCGGGCACCCACCTGAAGGATGTCGGCGTACTTGGATACCAGGTTTACAGCGCGGGGCTCGACCACCTCGGTGACCACCGGCAGTCCCGTCTGTTTCTTGGCGCGGGCCAGAAGCTCCAGGCCGGCCTTCTCCAGTCCCTGGAAGCTGAAGGGGGATGTCCTGGGTTTGAAGGCGCCGCCGCGAAGCACTGAGGCTCCCGCTTTCTTGATGATCCTGGCGGCGTCCAGGAGTTGCTTCTCGTTCTCCACGGCGCACGGCCCGGCCATTACCACCACACGCTTCCCGCCGATATCAACTCCGTCGATGGAAACGATGCTGTCCTTGGGTTTGAATTCCCGGGAGGCCAGCTTGTAGGGCTTCATGATGCGGGAGACTCGTTCCACTCCGGGCAGCACGCCGAAGACGTCTGTGGATAACTGCCCCGTGTTGCTGCCGAGTATGGCGACGACGGTCTTGTCGGTGCCGAGGTTGAGTTGGACATCCAGGTTCAGTGACCTGGCCCGGTCGACCACGCTATCGATTTCTTTCTGGGTGGCGCGCGTTCTCATCTCGACTATCATGTCTGGTACTCCATCTTCCGGCGGTGATTCCTACGGCATCCGGTGAGACGCATCTACCGTGGGTCTTGCCCTAGTTTGGGTGCGCTTGGTGGAAATCATAGCACGACTCATCGTGAATGACCAAGCGCGAACCATACCTGTGTGCGTGTGAGGTTGGGAAATTCCGTGAGCCAGCATTCAGGCCGGGTCTTCCGGATGCATGCCTACTGCATGCGTGGCAGAGGCTGCTCCGTCTGAACCACTATCGTGTGGACGAGCATGTCTAGGGGACGCTGCTTCTTGACCGACAGCCAGACGAATATCGGCGCCACAGCGAAGTAGAACAGGGCAAATGCTACCACCAGCCGGCCGGCGACGCTGGCCGTACTGGGATCAGCGGGGAGCGCCAAGCCCAACAAAGCATCAAAGCGCCTGAGATTCCTCGCCAGTGCTTCCTTGAGAGGCAGCCTGTCCTCGCGTTCGCTTCTGACCCTAATCTTGAACAGAAGCTTGCCTATGGTCTGGCCCCTTCCGTGTTCGAAGTACACGAAGTACAGGTACCTGAGGACGGCAGCGCTCACCATGAGAGCCATCGGCCAGTTGCCTCCCATGCCCGCGATCTCGAGTATGAGGGCTGGCACGAACACGATGAGGGTGATCATCTCATCGACTGTGACTGCAGCGAACCTTTGCCAGAGAGAGGCATATCTGGTTTGATCGGCCGGTTGGCTTTGTGTTTGCATCAGTTCAAGTCCAGGTTAATCTCAGGGTCAGTCAACATGTTACGCTTCTTGCCTCGCGCCCCGCAACGATGTCCGGGAGATGTCAGAGAGATCGAACTTGCGCCGGCTGCGGGAGGCATTGCATGGGGGGCCGGAACTCTATGTGGGTGTGATCTGATATTTGCCCAGGATCACCGCATTCTTGTCGTCGAAGAACAGCCGCTTCATATCGGAGATGGGCCGCTGCCACAGCTTGTTGAGCATGACCTCCAGGGTCTCGGTGTCCAGGATCATCTGCTCTTTCATGTCTATGAAGTGACTTTGCAGCCTGTTGGGGTCGTCGGCAGCCAGGAAGACGCTGGGCCACTTGCGGTAGTCCTGGATGTGCTCCTTCCGGGGAACCAGCACAATGTCGCCGGCGATGATGACCCGGCCTATCTGGATGTTGCGCAGGATCGCATCCCGGTACTCCCGGACTTTCCTGGCATGGAACTTGTACTCTTTCCAGTCCTCAGATCCACCGAAGTATTCGTCTAGAATGCCATGTCTGCCAGGGGGCGCTGCCGGCGCGGTTCCGGTCTTCCCCGAGGGAGCCTCGTTTCGATCCTCTGCCAACTTCTGGGAATCTTCTCTCTTCGCCAATTGTGAAACTCCGGCTCTCCCCCCGGTGCACTCGATTGCGAGCAGATAGGCTCCCAGCAGGAAATCCTCTGCCAGGTCGCAAGCTGCCGCCAGGTGCGTGTAGAAATCCTCGAAAGACGACAGCCTGGGACTCATTACGTGGTCATAGCCGCAGACGAGGTGCATGAACATGGAGTAGTGGAATGAAGCCAGATCCAGAATGTCTTCAGAGACGTGCTCTCTAGGAAGTGTCCTCTTGCGTTGATCCGTGACATTCGCCTCCATTCTCCGGGTAATGGGAACCACGAAGTGCCTCCAGTAGTCCTCGCAATTGGGGAACCTGTCCTTGAGCAAAGGCCAGTATGATTTCTCATAGTAGTCGCCGTCGTTGGCATAATAGGTCTTCTTGATGGCCTCTATGGCGCTGCCCAGAGTGACTATGTATTGCACTTTGTTCCGGCCTCCCTAAGCTGTGACTGGATTCAGCATGATTCCGCCTGGCGCTACGCCGGTCGGCGGTTCCGCGAGTGGCTTGATGTCACTGCAGAAGACTCTAACATGTGCGGCCTGAAGTATTCAACCCAGTGGGGAATAAGGGCGGATCGAAAGCAGAGATTCTCAGGCTCGTGGTCGCTTCGTCATTGTCGGTCTTTCTTGCCATCTTCGACAGCGCGCGAGTACAATTTTATGCAATATCATGTCACTTGATGCCATCTTCAATCCCCGTTCCATAGCGGTTGTCGGTGCCACGGAAGGGTCTATACCCGCTCCCAATGCCCCCGGCGTGCCGGCTGCTTCCTTCAATGCCCACACTATGATATTTCTCTACACCCTGATCGACTGGGGCTACCCGGGCCGCATCTATCCCGTCAACACCAAGGGCGACGAAGTCCGTGGGCTGAAGGTCCACCGGAGCTTGCGGGACATACCCGGACCGGTGGACTACGTCATCTGCATCATCCCGGCTGACGCCACTCCTGGTCTGGTCCAGGACTGCGTGGCCAAGGGTGTCAAAGGGCTTCATCTGTATACTGCGGGCTTTGCTGAGACTGGGCTGGCAGACAAAGTTGCGCTGCAAGCGGAACTGGTCAGGGTGGCTCGCAGCGGTGGAGTGCGCATGATTGGCCCCAACTGCATGGGCATCTACCATCCGAAGATGGGCATGACCTACGGCCCGAACTTCCCCAGGGAACCAGGGAATGTGGCCTTCATCTCGCAGAGCGGTAGTTACACTCTGCTGCTGGTTCGGGCGGCGGCGGCGCGGGGCCTGCGTTTCAGTAAGGTGGTGAGCTACGGCAACGCCAGCGACCTGGACGAGATCGATCTTCTCGACTACCTGGCTGATGATCCCGAGACCGAGATCATCGGGGCCTACCTGGAGGGGGCAAAGGAGGGTTCGGGGCTGGCCAAGGTGCTGACGAAGGCGGCGTCCAGGAAGCCGACGATCATCATCAAGAGGGGCAGCACCGAGGCGGGGAAGCGGGGGGCCAGCACCCACACGGGGGCCCTGGCCGGGAACGATTCGGTCTGGGATAGCATGCTCAAGCAAGCCGGTGCCATCCGGGTGGAGGACTTTGAGGAAATGGCGGATCTGATGACGACGTTTGCCTTCTTCAGTCAGCCACGGGGGCGGAAGGCGGTGCTGTTCGGGGTGGGTGGTGGGGCTGGGGTGCGGGCCTCAGACGAATGCGAAACCGGCGGTTTGACCCTGCCGCCGATTCCGGAGAGCCTGAGGGCGGAGCTGGCGCGCTCGCTGACCACCGCTGGCACCATGCTCAGGAATCCGGTGGACCCGGGGCACTATGCGCGCGATTGGACGGACATGATGCAGCGGCTGGACAGGTGGGAAAACGCGGATATGCTGCTGTGGCAGATCGCCCCCGACATTGAGGCTCTGCAAGCGGAAAACATCCTGCAATACATACACTTAGTGAGACTCCATACACTGGGGACTTTCAAGAGCTTGAGCAAGCCCAAGGCTGTGATTGTGCATGGGGCGGAAAGTGATCTCGGTCTTCAGGCATTGATGGACACGCGGAAGGCATGTGCCGAAAACAAGGTGGCCTTCTACCCTTCCATATACCGGGCAGCCCGGGCCATTAGCCGGTACATGGACTACTGCGAACACCACGGTCGCAAGGCTTTTGGCTGCTAGGTCCCTGAATCTCGCCTCAGAACAAGGCATCTGAACAGTCCTTTGGTTCAA
>DAIQQD010000181.1:0-4493 GCA_036787015.1 Chloroflexota bacterium | reverse complement strand
GTGCCGCGTTCCCGGCACAATCCGCAGTTCGACAAGGCTTCTTTGCCCCGATCATTGGAGCAAGCCGGTTTGAAATATGTTCACATGCCCGGGCTTGGCGGCCTGCGACGTGCGCTAGGAGATTCGTCCAACGCAGGCTGGCGAAATGCCTCCTTTCGAGGTTTCGCCGATTATATGCAGACGCCCGAGTTTGCGCGGAGCCTCGATGAATTGATCCGCCTGGCGAAACAAGAGCGAATTGTCTTGATGTGCGCTGAAGCGGTGCCGTGGCGCTGCCATCGCTCGCTGATCGCAGATGCCCTGCTGGTTCGTGGGATTGCCACCGAGGACGTTATGAGCCTGACTCGCCGTCAGGCTCATAGTTTCACGCCGTTTGCCATAGTCCGGGGTACTGTGATCACATACCCGGCCGCGGTCCCAGGGAGGGCGCAGAAGAATCCGCCGCCCAAACGCTCCCGCCCATGCCCTGTCGTGAAGACCACATCCATAGGAGGTTAGACGATGAGAACAAACGCGCTGACGCCGGAACTCCTCCACAAGATTGATGCATACTGGCGTGCCGCCAACTATCTGTCGGTGGGCCAGATCTATCTCTATGACAATCCGCTGCTCAAGGAGCCGCTGAAGGTGGCGCATGTGAAGCCGAGGCTGCTGGGCCACTGGGGCACCACGCCGGGCTTGAACTTCATCTACGTCCACCTCAACCGGATCATCGAGAAGTATGACTTGAACATGATCTATGTCACCGGTCCTGGTCACGGCGGACCGGGACTGATGGCCAACACGTATCTGGAGGGCACCTACAGCGAGTTATACCCCGAGGTCTCGCAGGATGAACAGGGTATGAAGAAGCTGTTCACACAGTTCTCCTTTCCCGGCGGCATTCCCAGTCACACGGCCCCTGAGACGCCAGGTTCCATCAACGAAGGCGGCGAGCTCGGCTATTCCATGGCGCATGCATTTGGCGCTGCTTTCGACAATTCTGATTTGCTGGTTGCTTGTGTCGTAGGCGATGGCGAAGCAGAAACCGGGCCACTGGCTACCAGTTGGCATTCGAACAAGTTCCTCAATCCGGTTCACGACGGAGCCGTGCTGCCTATACTGCACTTGAACGGCTACAAGATTGCCGGCCCTACTGTGTTGGGACGCATCAGCCACGATGAACTGGATCAGCTTTTCCGCGGCAACGGCTACACCCCATACTTCGTCGAGGGCGATGACCCGGAGAAGATGCATCACCTCATGGCTGCTACTCTCGACACGGTGGTTGCCGAGATCAGACGAATCCAGACTAGCGCTCGCGCGAACGGCTTCACCGAGCGGCCCCGCTGGCCCCTGATTATCTTGCGAACGCCGAAAGGCTGGACAGGGCCCAAAGAGGTCGATGGATTGCCCGGTGAAGGCACCTTCCGTGCACACCAGGTGCCGGTTACGGATATCGCCAAGAACCCCGAGCATTTGAAGATTCTGGAACAGTGGATGAAGAGCTACAAACCCGGAGAGTTGTTCGACAAGAATGGCAGGCTCATTCCTGAACTGGCTGAACTGGTGCCAAAGGGCGAGCGGCGCATGGGGGCCAATCCACATGCCAATGGCGGGATACTGCTTCGCGATCTTAGAGTACCGGATTTTCGGGATTACGCGGTCAAGGTGTCTCAACCTGGCACGGTAGAGGCAGAATCTACTCGAATCATGGGGGCACTCATCCGGGATGTGATGAAACTGAACTGGGATCAGCGCAATTTCCGTGTCTTCAGCCCGGACGAGACCGCGTCGAACCGCTGGGCAGCCTTGTTCGAAGTGACGGATCGCTGCTCCACCGCCGATGTCATCCCCATCGACGATCACGTCTCTCCCGATGGCCGGGTGATGGAGATGCTCAGCGAACACCAGTGCGAAGGTTGGCTCGAAGGTTACCTGCTGACCGGCCGGCATGGCTTCTTTTCATGCTACGAAGCGTTCATCCACATCATCGATTCTATGTTCAACCAGCACGCCAAGTGGCTGCACGTCTCGGGCCACATCCCATGGCGGCGTCCGGTTGCCTCACTGAACTATCTACTCTCGTCGCACGTATGGCGACAGGACCAAAACGGCTTCAGCCACCAGGATCCAGGATTCATTGACCACGTGGTGAACAAGAAGTCAGACGTTGTTCGGATCTATCTGCCGCCGGATGCCAACACCCTGCTTTCGGTGACCGATCACTGTCTGCGGAGCCGCAATTACATCAACGTTATCGTGGCCGGCAAGCAGCCGGAACTGCAGTGGCTGGACATGGATTCGGCCGTCAAACACTGTACGGCCGGACTTGGTATCTGGGAATGGGCCAGCAACGATGAAGCAGGGGACCCAGATGTGGTGATGGCCTGTTGCGGTGATGTGCCCACATTGGAGACACTGGCTGCGGTTGAGATTCTGCGTCAGCACTTTCCGACCCTGAAGGTCCGTGTCGTCAATGTGGTTGACCTCATGGCACTCCAGCCGCCCATTGAGCACCCCCACGGACTGAGTGACAAGGATTTCGATGTCCTCTTTACGACAGACAAACCCATCATTTTTGCCTTCCACGGCTATCCCTGGCTGATACATCGGCTGACTTATCGTCGTACCAACCACGACAACCTGCATGTTCGCGGCTACAAGGAAGAGGGAACGACGACCACTCCGTTCGACATGGTGGTGTTGAACGATCTCGATCGCTTCCACTTGGTCGGGGACGTGATCGACCGTGTGCCGGGTTTGAGCTCGCAGGCCGCTCATACAAAACAGTACCTTCGTGACAAGCTGCTGGATCACAAGGCCTATATACGAAAGCATGGCGAGGACATGCCAGAAATCCGTAACTGGCGTTGGAGTCTGGGCAAAGAGGGCAAGTGAATGCAGGATCTGTCGAACGCTCCAGCAATCAGATGCCGGAGACGAAGTGGCACGTCAAGTCGTATGAAGAGTAAAGGGGGTGATCAAGGGATTATGTGGTGGGTCCAGCAGAGCGGAGTCTAGCCCAATTCCCGTTGGGAGTGGTTGACTGCAATCAGAGCTGTTGAACTCAGTCAATGAGGGCACCGCGGTGGGCCGACGAACACCTCGTTGGGTGGAGTGACGTGATGAGGAGCGCTCGACTGCCACAATCGCGCGTGTGATCCAGATGATCGAGAATATCGACGTGAAGGAGGATCAGGAGATGCCAACAGTCAAGGAGCATGTCAACAAGCCGGTGATCAGCACTTCAGATGGAAAGAAACTGGGCAAGATCAAAGACCTTCTCCTCGACCCCAAGCTCACCAAGGTGACTGCCGTGTATCTGGGCGGGAGCGGCGTCCTCAGGCGCAAGAAACTGATGATCGAGCGAGATAAGGTTCAGACATGCGGCATGGACGCGTGGCTGGTGGCGAGGGCAGACGTCGTAGTAGGACCAGGGGATATCGTGGGTTCTCGGGATTTCGTGCCAGCCAAGCAGTTGCACGGTAGGCAGATACTCAGTGAAGGTGGCACGGAGATCGCTACTGTGGACGATGTAATACTCGATGGGCAGTGTAACGTCAAGGGATTCAGCCTCGCCAAGATGCCGGCGTCAGGGCCACTCGCTCAGAGGAAAGCCATCGCGCTTGGAGCCTTCACCAGCTTGGGCAGCAAGACCAGTCCGATGATCACAACGCTGGCACAGGCAGAATCAACGGAGATCGGGCCCTAGGATCGCGGCTTCTGGAGCAAGCCCCACCGAGTACTGGGCATCCATAGAACCTGTAGGCTCATGTGCGGCCTCGCGGCGTGGATTGAGTACGTGAAACCTACGCTGCATCGGCATGAGGTCAGTTGGTTGGTTCACACCTGGGGTCACCGAGCCATTGTCCGAATGTCAGTCTAGCAACAGGTGGAAAGTGATCTCCACCCTCGGCGCTGTACGACTGAAGAGGGCTTCACCGCACTAGCACTCGCCAGCATAAGACAGATGAGAATCCCGGCTGCTTTGACAACTTCACTCGAAGGACAATACTTGATACTTCATGCAAGCGCTTGGCGAGCATTCTCCATGACATCGATTCTGAGAATACCAGCTCTCTGTTCAGCACCTCTAGGGCGCCTCATGTATCGCTCGAACGCACCCGAGCCTCAGCTCTTTACCGGCACTACGCGCACCACCGGTTTCAGCATACGGGGTTGTGTCTCCTCGCATAGCTCACTGACTTTGGCAAAGAAAGCCTGGAACTCGGGCGACTCACGCCAGGCCTGGACCTTCTGCTTATCTGACCAATCCCCAATCGAAACGAAGCGCCTTGGCTCGTCAATGTCCTCCAGGAGTCGAGCCTCACCCACCATGCCTGTCTGGTGCTTGCCTGTCCAGCGGGCAAAGGTCTCCCAGGCAGCAACGAAATCACCCTCTCTCCCGGGCTTGACGGACCAAAGACCAAATGTAAATACGTGATCCCGCTCTCCCATTTCGCTCCTTCCTTCAGTCTTATTGGCCCTTCGGCCCCTCACGTGCACAAGGC
>DAIQQD010000180.1:0-4509 GCA_036787015.1 Chloroflexota bacterium | reverse complement strand
AGTATGGACAGGGCGGTCATGGTTTTGCCGCAGCCTGTCTCTCCTACCAGCCCGAGGGTCTCTCTCTGGTCAATGCCAAGCTCAAGGTTGTCCAAGGCCAGCACGACCCCTTCGTAGGTGTAAAAGCGTACCGTCAGACCGCTGATCTTGACCAGTTCTTTCATGGCTATCTCCGAGCCAGCCTGGGATCAAGGATATCGCGGAAGGCGTCGCCCAGCAGATTCCACCCCAAAACGAAGAAGAGGATGAACAGGCCGGGGACGGTGACGGTGTACCAGTAGGCCAAGGGATTGCCCGGCGGTCCAACGATCCAGTTCCGGGCGAACTGGATCATCTGGCCCCAGTCGGCGTAACCAACTGGCGTTCCCAGCCCCAGGAAGCTGAGGGCTGCTGCTGAGAGGACCACTGCACCGATATCCAGAGAGGCCATGATCAGCGCCGGGTAGATGGAGTTAGGCAGGATATGACGGGCGATGATGCGGAGGTGTGAGGCGCCCACTCCCCGGGCGGCTTCCACGTAGTCCTCCTCCCTGATGGCCAGAATGTCGCCCCGAACCAGCCGGGCGTAGGATGGCCAGGAGACCACGGTGATGGCAATTAGGACGCTCCTCAGGCCGGGGCCGAGGGCGGCAACGATGGCCATGGCCAATATGAGGCTCGGAAAGGCCAGGAACACATCGGTCACACGCATGATGACTTCGTCAACGATGCCCCCAAAGTAGCCAGCCAGGCTGCCCAGTACAATGCCGATAACCAGGACCATGCCAATGACAGCCAAGCCCACCTTGAAGGCGGAGCGGGTGCCCCAGACGACGCCATAGAAGATGTCATACTGACCCTCAGTGGTGCCGAAGTGGTGCTCTCCGCTGGGTGATTGAGGCACAGGCGAGTAGCCGTCCCGGGGTATGATGTAGGGATCGCCATGACCCTCGGGAGGCGGCGCAATCAGTGGCGCAAACACCGCGATAATGATGAAGATGAGGAGGATGATGATGCCCGCCAGCGAGAGTGGGTTGCGGCGCAACTGGTGAAGCATGAATCGCCAGTCCGTCATTTGGCTCGCCCTCCCAGCCTGACCCGGGGATCGATCCGGGCATACAGCAGGTCCACCACCAGGTTAGCCAGGACGAACACGGTGGCAGTGAACAGGGCGAAGCCCAGAACGGTAGGGATGTCCAACTGAACGGCAGACTGCCAGGCCAGCCAGCCCAAGCCCTTGAAATTGAAGATGGTCTCGGTGATGACTGCGCCGCTGACGATGGCCGCAAAAAGATAGCCGGAGACGGTCAGCACAGGGATGAGGGCATTCCTCCGGGCATGCTTGTTGATCACTGTCCTCTCATCCAGGCCCTTGGCGCGGGCAGTGAGAACATAGCCCTTGCCCAGCGACTCCAGCATGCTGGAGCGCATCAGGCGCATGATGAAAGCCAGGTTGACCACGGTAAGGGTGATCACCGGCAGGACCAGATGCCTCAGGGCATCGCCCAGGACGCGGAGGTTGCCATTGAGGATGGCATCAATGGTATGGATGCGGGTGTACTGATGGAAACTATCCGAATTGACCAGAAGGCTCATCTCGGTGCTCAGCCGCTCCGGCGGGAACAACCCAGCGAAGTAGCCGTAGAAGATCATGAGCAGCATCAGGCCCAGCCAGAAGGTGGGCAGCGACCAGCCGATGATGGCGGCCACCCGCGTGGCATGGTCAATGGTCTTGTCTTTGTGGGCGGCAGCCTTGGTGCCCAGGAAGATACCACCGAGGATGATCAGCGGGGTGGCGAAGAGGGCTAGTTCCACCGTAGTGGGCAGGAACTTGAGGATGGCCTCTCCTACCGGCGCGGCAACCACCTTGGACCAGCCCAAGTTGCCATGAAACACCTGGTTGATCCAGGTGCCGTACTGTTCCCAGAAGGGATCATTCAGACCATACTGCTCAACCACCTCACTCAGATGGGCCAACTGCTTAGGGTCGCTGATATACAGCGTCGCCCTCTGAAGCGGAGTGAAGAGCTGCACCACACCGAAGATGAGCAGGCTGACCCCGAACATCACGGGGACGAGCAATATGATCCGGCGGACTACGTAGGCTCTCAGCTCCAACGGCAAGCCTCCAATGCCTGGTATGGCAGAGGGCTCCCCCTCACAACCGCAAGAGGGAGCCCTGCCTTCTTTCTTTAGCTATGCCACCTTGGACAGTCCCAGTCTAGTACCCCTTGCTCAGGTTGTAGACATGGCTGATGTCCGCCGGGTCGATGGGGTTGAAGATGAACCCCTTGACCCAATCCTGGAAGTACCGCCGGCCCAGCATCTGACCAAGCATGATGCCAGGGGCATCGTCGTGGTAGATCTTCTGCAACTCGTAGTAGATGTCCTTCCTGGCATCCGTATCGGTCTCTGCGACGCCCTCCTCGATCAGTTCGTCAACACGAGGGTTGTTGTAGCCCTGGATCCCCGAGTAAGCACCCTCGCTGTGCATGAAGGGGTGGAAGAAGTTGTGCGGATCGGGGTAGTCCGCCTGCCAGCCGATCTGGAACATAGGTACCAGGCCGCTGAAGATTTCATCGAGGATCAGCGACCACTGAGATTCCAACACCGTGATCTGGAACTTGTCATTGACCTTGAGGAGATTGTCCCTCAGGATCTGACAGGCGGTCTGTCTCTCCAGATTGCCGGCGTTGTAGAGCAAGGTCAACTTGAAGCCTTTTTCCCAGACCTGCCCGCCCCAGGCAGCCTTCAGATGCTCCTCGGCCTTGGCCAGATCGAGGCTGTACATCTCCTGGTCTTTGTTCAGGTAGGGAAGGCCCTCGACCGCCGGAGAGGCGGTCTGCTGCAGCTCACCCAGACAGGCATCCTCAATGTAGGTCTCCCAATCAAAGCAGTAGGTGAAGCCCAGCCTGACGTCCCGATCAGTGAAGAAGTCAAGCGGGATACCATTGCCATCCAGCTTGCCGCTGCCGACCCGGGTGCTGTCCTCCCCGATCTCGTACTGGAAGAAGAAGGCATCCGCCCGGAGTTGCGGCAGGTCCTTGTAGACCTTCAGGCCCTCAACGCTCTCAAGCTCGCCTATGTTGGCCCGGGGGACATAGGCCCAGTCCACCTCCCCGTTCTGGAGCTCTAGCTTGCGGGTAGTCCACTCGGAGACGTTCTTGGTGACGAAGGTTTTGAAATTGGCCTTCGTGTCCCAGTAGTCGTCGTTCCTCTCCAGAACGATTTCCACGCCCGCGTCCCAGCGGTCTAGCTTGAAGGGGCCGGTACCGTTGGTCTCATCGTTCAGAGGCGTGGCATTGGCCTCGGGATTGTTGAGCTCTTCGTAGGATGCCTGGGTGCCATCCCAGTCGCCCTGGGCGACACACCACTCCTTGTCCACGATGGAGCCCCAGGTGCCGGTGAGGACCAACAGGAACGGCGCATAGGGTCCCGCCAGGTTGAATTGGACCCAATCGCCATCCACCTCTACGGCGTCCTTGATGTCGTCAAGCGGGACAACGATGTTGCCATCGCCATCGCGAGAACCAGCAACACCCAGCAGCGGCTCGAAGAGCATCCACTGCGGTCCGCCCACATAGTCCTGGACCATACCCCGCTCGAAGCTGTATTCCACGTCCTCCGGGGTGAGGTCATCGCCGTTGTGGAATTTCACGTCTTTCCTGATCTCAAAGCGGTAGGTCTTACCATCATCGGAGACGTTGTATTCGGTGCACAGCACCTTGACAAACTTGGTGGTGCTCGCACCGTCGTAGTATATCAGAGGCTCGTAGATGGCCTGGATTTGCTCGGAGCTGGCAGTGTCGTAGGCGTAAGCCGGATCCAGAGAGTCAGCTTCCGAGATGGTTGCCTGGATGAAAGTGTCGGGGTTCTTGATTTCCCGCGTTTCCTCCTCGGCGCAGGCCAATGGCACGACCATGGCCAGGATGATCAGCACCGAAAGGAGAAACCAGATCGTGCGTCTTTCGCTTCTCATCATAACCAACCTCCCTTATTACCGGATGGGGCACACGTCGCCACGGAATGAGAGTCGCAGAGGTCTTTGTCATCTCACGCTCGTGCCGGCTGCACCTCCTTTCCCCAATTCCCACTCTGGATTGGGCAGGCATCCCATCCTGTGGTCAATGCCTGACCGCGTCCACCAAATACCGGACCGGCTACTGATCGAAGGAGAGAAGGTGGGAAGCCAGAAGTAGTGAAGTCGAAGAAGCTACCACGGAACCTTCCCCCCAGTAGGCTTATCGGATGTGAATCTACTGCAGTCTGGAGCTTTTGTCAACGCCAGTTGCGCGATGTTGTTCTATGTATGTCATATGGCGTGATCGGGTCGAGGTGTCCATGATATGGCGGACGACGCTCGTCTAGGTTCCGCATTCGGAGTTGTTCGCTACACTATTCTCTGCAACCAGATTAGGTCGAAGTCCCGGCCAAACTTCTTGCCAATCCTCTGGAACCTTCCACATTCTGTGAAGCCGTTCTTCAGGTGGAAGTTGATGCTCTGTTCGTTAAGTGAGGATACGCTGGCCA
>DAIQQD010000179.1:0-4551 GCA_036787015.1 Chloroflexota bacterium | reverse complement strand
TTCGGTCGGCAGGCCGGTCCCGGGGTCCCAGCGCCGAAGCTGGTAGTACTCTCTCTTCATGGCCTCGAACTGCGTTTTGTCGACCACCCGCCCCTTCATGGACACGGCCTCATTCCCCTTTCCGGGCAGGAGCAGGTCCGGGTTGGTGAGATCGAACTTCAGAGGAGTGGTGTGCCAGTGTTCGGGCAGCTGGTCATCCCTTGCCCCCCGATGACCCTCCCTCAGCAGCACGGCGCGGTTGAGATTGAAGACCCGCTCGCCGATCTCGTTCAGCCCGGCTTCGTCCACATCATGGCCGGTCACGGCGGAGACAAGTTGGCTCTCTAGGCAGGGATCGCCCACGTGGTCTTCGGTGAACTGGGAGTCCATCATGGGCCAGAGGAAGCCACAGAGGACCAAGCAGTCCTCGGCGTACTCCCGGTCCTGCACCATCTTCGCCGCCAGGGCCATGCCTTCGGTGCCGGACAGATCACCGGCAGCCTCACTGCCCCAGTACCTCCTGGCGATGCGGCGAATGACCTCGTTGGACATGTAGCTGTTCTCATCGCCGCGGCGCCACTGAATCCAGCGGAGCACCAGGCGGGTGATCTCGTGCGTGTGGCCTAGGGGCAGCTTGGACTCCATAGCCAGCGGCAGCCACACCATGGGATAGAGCCGGGCGTCGATGGCATTGGGCAGGCCGGCCCTCGCTAGGAACGGAGTCAACTTCTGCACCGCGGCCGGGCCGACGCTTTCGGCCGCGGCCTCCACCCCGCGCGCCAGGACATCCCCGAAGCCCTCGCGCAGCGCGATCTTCCGCACCAGTGTCTCGATGAACTCGACGCTGCCCACCTTGGATATGGGGATTCCGGTGCTCTCGTCGGTGAGTATGCCGTCCCGGAGGCACCGGATCAGCCAGATGATGATCAAGGTCACGGCCATGGTGTCCAGGCCGTACTCGTCGCACAGCTTGTTGGCGTGGAACGGTACCTCGTAGTCCTTGCCGTAGACCATTTCGGCCATGGGCTGGTAGAAGGTAGCCGACTGGCACATGAACTTGCCCCGCTGGCCGTCTTTGGACTGGTAATCCCATCTCAGGCAGTCGCCCATGCAGCCGTAACAGGACGCCTTCCGGCTCTGCGGCACGGCTATGCGCAGGGGCAGTCCTCCGGCGGTGGCCATCGGCGACGGCGTGATGATCTGCCGGAAATGCTTCGTCAGTTCCTCCAGCTTCTCCGGCCTGGCGGCCTTGGTCCTTTTCCTCGGCCCCTGGACCACGATGGCCTTCAGGTTCTTGGAGCCCATCACGGCGCCCATCCCCGCCCCGCCCGAGGCATCGTCGGTGGCCATGAGGCAGGCCATGGTGGCCTGGTTCTCGCCCGCCGGGCCGATGGCCACCACGCTGATCTCACTGCCGAGCTCAGCCGTGAGCATCTCGCGGGCCCGGATAGCTCCCTGGCCCCAAAGTGCGGAGGCGTCCTTCAGTTCGCATTTGCCGTCGTGAATGAGCAGGTACACCGGCTTGTCGGCCTTGCCCTGAACGAAGACCAGATCATATCCGGCCGACTTCAGCCGGACGGCCCAGTCGCCGCCCATGTTGCAGTAGGAGAAGTGCTCCGGCGACGTCGCCGGAGACTTCCCGCAGACGAAGAGCCGCGAGCCACCGATCACCGGGACCCCGGCCAGGGGGCCGGTGGCGAGCACGAGGGCGTTCTCCGGGGCCAGTGCCTGGGCCTTGGGCGGCACGTGGTCCCAGTACATCCTGGTGGCGATACCCCGGCCGCCGAGGAATCGATCGGCGTAGTCCGAGGTCGGAAGTGCGTCTATCCGTCGGGAGGACAGGTCTACCCGCAGGATTCTACCGGCATATCCGAACGCTTGCATGATGGCCACATTATAGCGGTTCTTTTGAGGTATGGAGCGCGTCTAATGAGGGGTGGGATCGTGTTTCCTGAAGGTGTTCGTGGGGAGCAGAAAGCGCATGTTGTTGGGCACATCCCACCCTTGGGCTTCGGATTGTGAAGTACAATCGCCGGGCCGCTTCGATTTGAAATTGACTTTGCTGGCTTCAGTCGGGTGGGGCCAGCATGCGCAAGTCCAGCGGTTCACCTCTCGAGGGGTCCCTTTCGAGACTGATGGCGTTGCGCGAACACTTCGATTCGCAGACGCCACATCCCATGCATTTCTCGGCGAGGATGCTGGCTTCACCGTTGAGTGTGATAGCCCCGAACTGGCAGAAATCCACGCATTCGCCGCAGGCGTTGCAGTCCTCGCTGATCCGGGCCACATAGCCGGAGGACGCCAGCACCGGCACGCCGAATATGCTGTGCCCCCGCATGGCCGTGCAACAGCACTTGCAGCAGTTGCACATGCAGTAGTACCTGCTGCCCATGGCGTCCTTGAACCACGCGGTGTGGATATGCCCGCGGTCATCCTCTGCTTTGAGAATGTCCAGTGCCTCATCCTGGCTGATCCGGCGTGCACCTTCTGTCTTGTGCTCCAGGACGAAGCTCACGAAAGGCTCTCCTATCCACATGCATACGTCGACCGGTTCACAGTGGTCTTCTTTGCTCTCTCTGCAGGGACAGGGAAGAAGGGCTATGCTGTCCGGGCTGTTCAGGATCAGGTCTCTGGCGTGCTTGTATGGAATGACCCTTTCCAGGTTCGTCAGGCTGATATCGTGGTCAACGTTGATGAGGGCCCCGGCCTCGTCCAGCCTCACGACCTTCCCGTGATATGTGCTGGTCTCCGGGCTCATCAGGGTGGGAAGTGTCCTCTCGGCAACCAGGCGGGCCATCTCGTCCAACTCCGGAGTCACGCCGTCCGGGTGGCGCAGCTTGATTGACGGGTCGGCCACGATGTTGCGGAGGTGATAGATGTACAGGCTGGGCCACCTGAGATAGATGTATCCTTCCAGCATTTCACCCAGATCTTGTTTCCCGTTGGCGAACATCTTGGCGAAGTTTTCAGTGGATTCGTCCATCTTCGATCCCTCCTGCGGGTGTCCTCAGGCGGCCATATCCGGGCAGGTCTCCCCCCCGCCCCATCCGATAAGGGCGGAATACCGGATCCAGGTACTTGGAGGCTCAGTATGGCAGAAACATAACACGGGAAGAACACCCCGTCAATTCATTTGGGTGGTTGCCTTGTATAGAGTCTTGCAGAGCGGGTCTGGTGAAGCATATCTGCCGTAGAGATTGTGGTGGATCCGTCCGGCTGAGGCGGACTTGATCCACCCTACCCGGTCTGGCGGTACCGGATCAGCCGCCCGACAGCCTTCAGCGCGCTGGCCGTGGAATGGTAGGTCGGTAGACCCGCCTCGTAGCACTTCTGCTGCAGGCCCGAGGCTGCCAGCCAGCTCTGCCCGGTGGCCAGGAAGTTGATGACCACGGCTGTTGGCTTGTCGCACTCGGCGGCCACCTTGATCAGGTTGCTCAACTGGTACTCCACGAAAGGCACGAAGTCGGCCAATTGGGGCTCCGATTGCCGCAGCGGCGCCAGGAACAGGAAGAGGTCGATCCCCTCCCATTTCAGCAGTGTTCTCATGGCATCGCGGAACTGCTCCTCGCCCATGGCCCAGAAGGGGAAGTCGATGGGATTGCCCAGCATGACCCCGGCATCGTTGGTGATGTCCCGGGTCAAGCATCGTTTCACGGCCTCGTCTAGAGGCGGCATGACGAATCCGACGGTGTGGCATTCGTCCGTAGCCAGGACGCTCACCCCGCCACCCACTCCCATGGTGGCGATTCTCTTCCCCCTGGGCGGCACTGGCATGAACCGGAAGGTCACCATCATATCCACCAGTTCATCCAGGCTGTCCACGCGGATGGCGCGTGTCTGAGAGAAGATGGCGCTCCAGGCCGCATCAGAGCCGGCCAGCGATCCGGTGTGCGAGGCGGCGGCCTTCTTGCCGGCTGCCGTCGTGCCCGCCTTCAGCACCGCCACCGGTTTGAGAGCAGAAAGCCTCCCGAGCACTTCGCGGAACCGAGGACCATCCTTGACGCCCTCGATGTAGGCGGCGACCATATCGGTCTCGTTGTCCTGGATGAAGTACTCCAACAGGTCAGTCTCGTTCACGTCGCAGGCATTGCCGTAGGACACTGCCTTGCTGAAGCGGATGCCTCGCTCGGCAGCGGCCCGGACCAGGAAAATAGAATTGCCGCCGCTCTGACAGATGAGGCCCACGCGCCCGCTTTCGCGGGGGAGTCCGTAAGCAAAGGCCAGACCTGTCTGGGGACGATACACCCCCATGCAGTTCGGGCCCACGAGGCGCATGCCTCTGGCGCGCGCTACCCCGAGGATCTTGGCCTCCAGTTCGCGGCCCTCCTGCCTGCCTGTCTCTGAGAATCCCGCCGTGTGGAGCACGGCGGTTCTTGCTCCCTTGTCTGCGCCGTCGTTGAGCAACTCCGGCGCGTGCTGAGCGGGAATGCAGCAGATGATTTGGTCCACAGAGCCCGGCACGTCCTTGATACTGGAGTACATCCTCAAGCCGCGGAACTCGCCGCCCTTAGGCCGGAGAGGGTAGATGCCGCCCTTGAAGCCGTACTGGAGCAGGTAGTCGGTGTAGCGCTC
>DAIQQD010000178.1:0-4554 GCA_036787015.1 Chloroflexota bacterium | reverse complement strand
TGGACAAGCGGTTCGGCATCAAGAAGAAGGATGTCGAGAGAAGATGGAAAGTCTAGCGAGAAAGAGGTCGAGCTCAAATGATCAACAAGGTATTTGAAACCTTTGAAGAAGCAGTGAGAGACGTGCTCGATGGCGCAGTCATCATGATCGGCAACTTCGCCGGTCCGGGAGGCACCCCCTTCTACCTGATTCAGGCGTTGCGCAAGCAAGGGGCGAAGAATCTGACCATAGTGGCCAATACTGCGGGCGGCATCGGTTTGACGCTGGACTACGATGACCACCGCATCCTGTTCGAAAACAAGCAGGTCAAGAAGGTGATCGCCTCGTTTCCCTTCTCCACCTCCGCATCTCGCCCCAGTGTGGCCGAAAAGCAGATCCTCTCCGGCGAGGTCGAACTGGAGATCGTTCCTCAGGGCACACTGTCTGAGAGGATAAGGGCTGGAGGCGCCGGAATCCCAGCTTTCTACACTCCCACTGGCGCTGGAACCGTCATAGAAAAGGGCAAGGAGGTGGGGGTCTTCGATGGCAGACCCTGCCTGCTGGAAAGGGCGCTCAAGGCAGACTACGCGTTTGTCAGAGCCTTCAAGGCAGATTTGATGGGGAATCTGGTGTATCGGGGAACTCAAAGACAGTTCAATCCCATAATGGCGATTGCCGCCAGAACTACGATCGCTGAAGTGGACCAAATCGTGGATCCAGGTGAGTTGGACCCGGAGTCCATAGTAACACCTGGCATCTACGTGAAGAGGATAGTGAAGGTCAAGGAAGATCCGGGATTCCCACGTCACCTGGAACGCAACTTCCAGGTGAGGCAAGCATAATAGCGTAAGCTCGCCGGATGACCGTGAAGCATAAGGAGAACGAAATGACGAAAGAGCGCCTCAGTCGGGAAGCCATGGCGATGAGAATAGCCAAGGAGCTGTTCGACGGCGCTGTGGTGAATCTAGGCATAGGCATCCCCACGCTGGTTTCCAGCTTTGTGCCCGAGGGAATGACCGTCATCTATCATACCGAAAACGGGGCTATGGGCTTCGGTCCCGTGGTAACCGCAGAGGAGATGAAAGAGAAAGCGGATATAGACCTGGTGAACGCCAGCGGACAGTATATCACTCCTCAGGCGGGCATGTGCTTCTTCCACCATGCCGATTCCTTCACCATGATACGCGGAGGTCACATCGACATGACTGTGCTCGGGGTGCTGCAGGTCAGTGAGAAGGGAGACTTGGCCAACTGGATGTTCCCTGGCAGAGGGGTGGGGAATATTGGCGGGGGCATGGACCTGGCCTTCAACGCCAAGAGAGTCATCGCAGCCACGGAGCATACTACCAAGGACGGAAAGCCCAAGATTGTGAAGAGGTGCAGCGTGGCCTTGACGGCTCCAGAGTGCGTCGACCTGATAGTCACCGATATCGCCGTGATTGAAGTCAAGGACAAGAGCTTGTGGCTGAGAGAACTAGCGCCAGGCTGGACCGTGGATGAAGTGCAAGCACTTACGGAGCCGACGCTGAAAGTAGCCCCGGACTTGAAGGAAATAGAGTTGTTGTAGGAGGTAGAAATGGCTTTCAAGTGCCCGTCAGACGAGTGGATCAAGGAATTCGGCAAACAGGTCAATAGCAGCAAAGCCTACGAAGAGTCGGCGAAGGACTGGGAGGGTGACTTCATCTTCATCATGGAAGCCGACAGTACTCTGCCCAAGGCGGCCTACTTCTTCGTCGGCCTTCTTCATGGCAAGTCCACAGACACCGCCTTGGTAGAGAGCGAAGACGTGCGGCCGGCGCAGTTCAAGCTCGCCGCTTCCTTCACCACTTGGCGCAAGATCGTAGAGGGTAAGCTGGACCCTATCCAGGCGATTATGACCGGCAAGTTGAAGTTGAAGGGCAACCTGGCGAAAGTCTTGCGGTATCCCAAGGCGGCCAAGGAGCTGGTCAACTGCGTCATGCGCGTGCCTACCGAGTTCCCCAGTTGATGTCAGACCGAACGGCCTGAATCGTTCGGTGGAAGGAGCGTACTGAGGTGTGGAACTTTGTCTCGCCCAGAATCGTGTTCGGTGAGGGTGCTCTGGATGCTCTCGATGAGCTGCACGGGCGGCGTGCCCTGATTGTGACGGACACAAACATGGTCCGGACCGGTCTAGTGGATAAGGTGAAGGTGCATTTGGCAAAAGCAGGCATCGACGTCCACGTTTTCGATCAGGTCGAACCTGATCCCAGTGTGCAGACGGTTCTCCGGGGAGCAGAGGTGGCCCGGGATGTTCAGCCGGATTGGATCGTAGGACTGGGAGGTGGCTCCCCCATGGATGCCGCCAAGGCAATCTGGGTTCTCTATGAACGACCAGACATGGAACCAGCTGCTATCGGCCCAATGGGGGAACTGGGCCTTCGGAAGAAGGCGCGTTTCATCACTATTCCAACCACCAGTGGTACCGGAGCTGAAGCCACCTGGGGTATCGTTCTGACAGATACAGTTGAGAAACGCAAGATGGGCTTGGGTCACCCGGAGAACACCGCGGACATAGCGATCGTAGATCCCGAGATGGCGAAAGGCATGCCTCCGAGGCTAACTGCTGATACCGGGCTCGATGCACTGGTCCACGCTGTGGAGGGCTACACCTGCAGTTGGCACGCAGATCTAACCGACGGCCTTTGCATACACGCCACGCGTCTCGTATTCAAATACCTCCCTCGAGCTGTGAGTGATGGTCAGGATATGGAAGCCCGTGAGAGGATGAGCAATGCGGCGACGTGTGCCGGTCTCGGTTTCGGCAACGCCATGGCTTCAATGGCGCATGCCATGGGGCACACTCTGGGCAGCACATTTCATATTCCTCATGGTCGTGCTGTAGGTCTTTTCTTGCCGTACACCATCGAGTTCTTCTCTTCCCAAGCGCCTGAGCGTTTCGCCGAACTGGCTGCTCTTGCGGGTTTTCCCAATGACGGCGGCGAGCAGGCTGCCAGAGAATTCGCCCAGCACATACGTGGCTTGTGCCGTCAAATAGGCAATCCGACCACTGTCTCCGAAGCTGGTATTGGCCGCAAGGATTACGAAGGGCAATTGGACAAGCTGGTTGACGATGCGCTGAACGACACACAGATGATCACTGCGGTTCGGGCCCCGTCTTTTGAGGAGACACGGAGGCTCTTTGTATATGCCTACGAAGGACGGACCATAGACTTCTAGAGTTGTCGGGACGGGAGGGGGATCATGAACGGTTACATGGGCAAGCTCCTTTATGTTGACCTGAGCCAGGGGAGACTCTGGGATGAACCCGTGAAGGAGGCGGACGCTCGCCAATTTGTTGGCGGCAGCGGCCTGGCGGCCCGCATTGTCTTTGATATGGTCAGCGCAGACACCGATCCGCTGGGGCCTCAGAATCCTCTGGTCTTCATGACGGGGCCATTTGTGGGGACAGCAGTTCCTTCATCAGGGCGCTACAGCGTCTGCGCCCTTTCGCCCCTGACCCGCATCTGGGGCGAGGGCAACAGCGGAGGGTTCTTCGGGCCGGAACTGCGCTTTGCCGGGTATGACGGCGTAGTGATCACGGGGTGCAGCGAGAAGCCCGTGTGGCTCTCCATAATCGAGGGCAAACCGCTACTGCACGATGCCTCCGGTATCTGGGGAAGCGATTCATACAAAACCCAGGAGATGGTCCGGCAGGCTCTGGGCGACCAGAAGGTTCGCGTAGCCTGTATTGGAGTTGGCGGCGAGAACAAAGTCAAGATGGCGGCGGTAATGAACGACCAAGGCCGCACTGTCGGTAGAACTGGGATGGGCGCCGTGATGGGGTCCAAGAGGCTCAAGGCGATCGGCGTGCGAGGTCAGGCCAAGATCCCTCTGGCAGATTCTGAGCGACTCAAAACACTGGCCCGTGACATCATCACAGATATGCGTGATTCCGTATTGCCGCAGGCGTTGAAGCTGGCCGGCACCGCCGGGACTGCGGATGCACTCATGATGTACGGTGACATGCCTAATCGCTACTTTCAGCTAGGAAGTTGGGACAACGCCAGTAACCTCTCCGGCCTGGTGATGGCTGAGCAGTATCAGAACAGGACATACGCCTGCTATCGCTGCCCCATAGGCTGTGGCCGGGAGACGCGGGCTCCCAAGTATGGCGTGGAGAGAGTAGACGGCCCGGAATATGAGACGCTAGCCGCCTTCGGCTCGCTGATGATGGTCGACGACCTGCAGGCCGTCATCTATGCCGGACACCTCTGCAATGTCTACGGCGTGGACACGATCAGCACCGGCTGTACCGTCGCTCTGGCCTGTGAGATGTTTGAGCGCGGCGTCCTCAGCCAGGCAGATACGGGTGGGTTGGAGATCCGCTATGGCGACATTGCGCTAGCGCACCGCCTGATTGAGATGATTGCCCGCCGTGATGGTTTTGGCGACGTGCTGGCTGAGGGGAGTGCTGCGCTGGCAGAGCGCTTCGGTGTGCCCGAGCTGGCTGTCACCGTGAAGCGCCTGGATGTGGCCATGCACGACCCCCGGGCTTTCGCCGGCATGGCCATAACCTATGCTTTGTCACCCTGCGGCGCCAGCCACATGCAGGGC
>DAIQQD010000177.1:0-4575 GCA_036787015.1 Chloroflexota bacterium | reverse complement strand
CTGCGGCAGACAGGCGCAATCGGAGTCGGCAGTGCTGAGGAAATGGTTGATGTCTTGGTCGCCTTCGCTATGATGCTGCGACCGCGAGGCCGCAGGCTGGGCATATTCGGTGGGGCCGGCGGCGCCAGCGTGCTGGCCACGGACGCCTGGGCCACCTACGGGTTTGTTCTGCCACCGGTGCCTCCGCAATTGAGAGAGCAGCTAGATGCCGGGCTCATGAACCAGGCCGGGATGATGCTCCACAACCCCCTGGACTTCTCCATGGCTATGTCCACCGAGTTCATGTACGACGTGACCACAAAGACGATGATGCATGAGGACTTCGTCGATATTGGTGTGATCCACAATCCCACGGGCCAGGGAGCATGGTTGGCGGGGCCGGCTTTCGATGCAGGGAACAAGGCCATGGCAAGTGCCGCCATCAGCATTCACAGAGCGGTGAACAAGCCCTTGGTGATAGTGATGCACTACATCGATTCGCGCCCGCACTGGCAGGGGATATTTCAGGATTTACAGGTGCCTTGCTCGGAAGCTGGTGTGCCTGTCTACTACTCCATGGCCAGCGCCGCCCGCGCCATCGACCGGATGCTGCGTTACTACGAAAGAAGATCCGTGCTGGCCGAGGCCGTTTGACCGGCTGTCAACTGAGTTGAGTTACACCATCGGCAGAGGTCAGGCTGACTCTATTGCGCACGGCGTTGTTCTCGGATAACCTGTGTGGAAACCAAGGGGGGACAAGAAGGAGCCATATAGGGAAACACCGTGAAGTCCTGTCGTGCTCCTTAACGGATCGACCGCAGACCTATTCTGCGAAACCAAGGCCCACCCTTCAAGTGAGGTATCGGCTTGACTACGAAAGAGGGAGCACTCAGCCCATACCGCGTTCTGGACCTGGCGGACAGCAAGGGGGCCTATTGCACCAAACTGTTCGCTGATCTCGGTGCTGATGTCATCAAGGTGGAGGCACCTCAAGGCGACCCGGGACGCCGGATGCCGCCCTTCGCCGGAGATGTGCCCCATCACGAGAAGAGTCTCTACTTCCTGCACCGCAATGCCGGCAAGCGTGGTGTCACTCTTGATTTCGAGACCCCGGACGGAAGGGACATCCTCGTTGGGCTTGTCGCAAGAGCCGACGTCCTGGTGGAGAACTCGCCGCCCGACTACATGGCTGGTCTTGGCCTCGACTATGCCGCCCTCAGACAGGTCAACCCCCGACTGATCATGGCCAGCATCACTGACTTCGGGCGTTCCGGCCCATACAAGGACCGGAAGAGCTCCAACCTGGTGGATTTCGCCATGAGCGGCGTCATGATAACCAGCGGCTACCCCGGGAAGGAACCCAGTCTGTGCCCGGGCACCCCGGCATACGATGCGGCTTCGCTGTACGCCAACATATCCATACTGGCCGCCATGCATATGCGAGATGCTACCGGTGAGGGCCGGTTCATTGACGTATCAGTGCACGAGACTTCGCGTCTTGGCCTCTACCCTTGGATAATCCCCAACTACTCCTATGCCATTAATCCGGGTGGCCCACCACCCAGCAGTGAGTCAAGACTGGGAGCATCCGTCTACCCTGTCTACCCCTGCAAAGATGGCCTTATCAGGGTGATTGCCCTGACACCAAGGCAATGGGACGCCCTGGTGAGGGTATTGGGTAGCCCGGAGGTTCTGCAGATGCCCGACTGGCGCAGTTTCCTCTATCGCATCGGGAATGCCAGTGATCTATATGCTCTCATGCTGGAGTTTACCCAGAAGTACACCATGATCGAGCTCTTCGAAGCGGGCAAGCGGGAGGGTGTCCCGATCGCCCCGATCTTGAACATACAGGACTTCTACAACAGCCCGCATACGAAAGCTAGGCAATTCTTTGTCGAAGTGGAGCATCCCGTTGCGGGCAAGGCCGAATACCCTGGCCCGCCCTACAAATGGTCGGAAAGCCCGGCCAGGATAGCCCGACCCGCGCCCTGTCTGGGCGAGCACAACGAGGAGGTCTACTGCCAGGAACTCGGCTTCTCCAGGGATGATCTCGTGGCCCTCAGGGGCGCCGGAGTGATATAGGGCGAGGAGGAAGAAGTGCTGCCTCTGGAAGACGTGAAGGTGTTGAGTTTCGGCACCGGTGGTGTGGTGCCGGACGCAGGCAAGATATTAGGCGAGCTGGGCGCTGACGTCATCAAGATAGAGTCAAGAGACAACCTGGATTTCATGAGGACCATCGGCCCTGACATGAACAACATCGCCCAGTTCAATGAAGCCAACCGTAGCAAGAGAAGCTTTGGCGTGAACCTGAAGACGGAGAAGGGCAAAGAACTCGTCAGCAGGCTCGTGAAGTGGACCGATATCCTGCTGGAGAACTTCCGGGGCGGAGTCATGAAAAGCCTGGGGTTCGACTACGGCAACGTGCGCAAGCTGAACCCGCAGATCATATACGTCAGCAGCCAGGGCTTCGGTGGCGGAGGACCCTTCAGCGACTTCCAGGCATACGGTCCCATGTTGTCGGCAGCCTCCGGCATGCTTTCCATCTGGGCCCAGCCCGATGACCCCTACCCGGTGGGCTCCAATTCACCCTTGCCCGATCACATGGCCAGCAAGCACGCCATAATAGCCGCGCTGGCCGCGCTGGACTACAGGCGCCGGACCGGCAAAGGCCAGTACATCGATATGGCCCAGACAGAGGTGGCGGTCAGCCTCATCGGCGAGCACTACCTGGACTTCACCTACAACAACAGGATTGCCAAGCCGACGGGCAACCGCAGTACATATGCCGCTCCACATGGCTGCTACCCCTGCAAGGGGGTCGACGAATGGTGCGCCATAGCCGTGTTCAACAATGAAGAGTGGCGCAGCTTCTGTAGTGTCATGGGAGACCTTGCCTGGACCAGAGACCCCAAGTTCGCCAGCCTCCAGGGCCGGCTGAAGAATGTGGAGGAGATGGACCAACATGTCCGGGAATGGACGTCCGGGCTGGATGCCCATGTCGTGATGGAGGTCCTGCAGGCCGCCGGAGTGGCGGCCGGGGTAGTGCAGCGCGCGCCCGATACTCTAGCTGACCCGCAGCTCAAATGGCTGGGGTCAACTGTGGAGTTGGACCATCCGGTATCGGGGAAGAGACTCTATCCCGGTGTGCCCTTCAGGATGTCCGGCGCGCCGCCGGCACAGAGCACGGCGGCGCCGCTGTTGGGCCAGCACACCGAGGAGATATGCCGGGATTTGCTGAAGATGGCCGAGGACGAAATACAGCGACTCGTGAAAGAAGACATCCTGCATACACCGGCCAGCAGCAAGGGCGGAGGCACGAGCATCCTGGGATAGGCAGGAGGATCCGAGCGCACAGGCGAGAGTCAATCTGGCAGTGGCAGATGCGGGGATGTGATGCGCACCTATGTTGACAACGTCTCCGCAATGTGTTGTTATTGGCAGACTGGAACCGACCCGTCTGAGATCCGACACAGGTGAACGGTCGGGCTTTTGACACCGGGGGGAGCTACTGCAGTGCTAGCATCATCATCCATCGTGCTGCCTGAAGATTCGTTTGGCTGCGGCCGAAGGACTGGTAGAGGCAGGTCAACGGGCCTCCAATTGGAGAGACACTGACCGGGCAAGCGCTGGGGTGTAGGCAACGGTTCCCAGCCGATGCCCGAAACAGACGCAGGGCACAGAAGGAGGCGAAATGTCAGACAGGTATGATGTGATTGTGGTGGGGGCGGGGCCTGGAGGTGCTACCAGCGCCGCCCTGCTGGCCAAAGCAGGCCTCAAGGTGCTGCTGCTGGAGAAGAACTCTCAGGCCGGCGGCAAGACTATGACCGTCTCCAAGAACGGGTTCCGCTATGAGTACTGGCCGATTTGTGCGGGCCCCGCTCGTGACGGATCGTTCCAGAAGCTGATCAAACAACTGGGCCTGGAAGAACAGGTGCAGGTCTGGCTGCCGGATTACCTGGCGAGTGCCTACTACAAGGATTCATCGGGAGAAATGAGAAACGTGATCCTCCCGGGCCAGAAGGGGCTCGAGGATCCCGTGACGCTGCTCAATAGCATCCTCGCCTGGGCTGGCGTGACGGAGAAGGACCTGCCGGAAGTCATGCGCTGCATGGGCGACATGTTGGCGCTGAGTCCTCACGATGTTGCTGATCTGGACGATGCAACACTCCAGGACTGGCTCGGCCGCTACAAGATACCGCCAGGGGTGTACACCTTCCTCGCCACCATACGATGCGAAGGCACCATGGAGGTTCCCATTGATGCCGGCAGCGCTTCTGAGTTCATAAGAATCGCTCAGGTCACGGCGTTGGGTGGAGGCGGGTTCTACATAAAAGGCGGTCTGGGCCGATTGTCCGAAGCCCTGGCTCAGTCAGTGCAGGACAATGGTGGGGACGTCCTTCTGAAAACCAAGGTGGAGCGGATCGACGTGCAAGACGGCCAGGTCACCGGGGTGTTCACCAGCAAGGGAGCTTTCCACGCCCCCATCGTGATCAGCAGTGCTGGAATCCATCCAACGGTGCTCAAGTTGGTGGGAGAGGAACACTTCGACACGAGCTACGTGAACTACATCAAAGACCTGGTTCCGGACTGGGGGTT
>DAIQQD010000176.1:3308-4588 GCA_036787015.1 Chloroflexota bacterium | reverse complement strand
GTCATACGTGACATCACCCAGCGGAAGAAGGTCGAAGAGGATCTCAGGACGAGCGAGGAGTACTTCCGCGCGTTGATTGAGAATGCGTGGGACGCCATTGCCATCGTGAACGCCGAGGGCGTAATGCTCTATGAGAGCCCCTCGAGTGCCCGCATACTGGGATACGAACCGGAGGAGATCGTGGGCAAGAACCTGGCCGAGTTTGTCCGCCCGGAAGACATTGCGGCGATAGCGGATACGTTCAGGAGATTCAGGACCGAACCCGGCTCTATCGTCATGGTTGATGCTGGCTTCAGGCACAAGGATGGCCACTACATCGAGTGCGAGGGGACGCTGCAGAACTTCCTCCATGATCCGAAGATGAACGGGGTCGTGGCCAACTACAGAGACGTGACCGACCGCCGGAGGGCCGAGGAAGCCATCCGCAGCAGCGAGGAACGCTTCCGCAACCTGGTAGAGGCCACCAGCGACTGGGTGTGGGAGGTAGACCCCAACGGCACCTACACCTACGCCAGCCCCAATGTGCGCGAGGTGATGGGGTATGAAGTCGGCGAGGTCATCGGCAAGAGCATCTTCGACTACATGCCCGCCAGAGAGAGCAGCCGGTTCTCCAAGATCTTCAGGTCCCATGTGGCCAAGAAAGAGGCCTTCACCTTTGTGGAAAGCCCCAGGATACACAAAGACGGCCGAGTCATCGTTGTGGAGACCAGCGGTGTTCCGTTCTTCGGCGATGGTGGCTACCTCCTGGGCTATCGCGGTATAGGTCGGGACATCACCGATCGAAAGAAGATAGAGAAGGACCTGGAGAACAGCCTGAAGAAGGTGGAGAAGACCATGGAGGCCGCCATACAGGCCATCTCATACACTATGGAGACCAGGGACCCCTATACCACCGGTCACCAGAGAAGGGTGACGCAGCTGGCGTGTGCCATAGCCAAGGAGATGGGGATTGCACCCTGGCAGATTGACGGAATACGCGTGGCCGGCCTGCTTCACGACATCGGCAAGATCGCCGTGCCGACCGAGATCCTCAGCAAGCCGGGCAGACTGTCAGACATCGAGTTCTCCATGATCAAGGCTCACCCCAAGGTAGGGTTCGACATCCTGAAGAATGTGGACTTCGAGTGGCCCATCGCCCGGATCGTGGTCCAGCACCATGAGCGGCTGGATGGTTCCGGATACCCCTTTGGTTTGCGCGGGAAAGACATCCTGCAGGAGTCCCGCATACTGGCTGTCGCCGACGTTGTGGAAGCCATGTCTTCTCATCGTCCCTATCGTCC
>DAIQQD010000176.1:0-3208 GCA_036787015.1 Chloroflexota bacterium | reverse complement strand
CCAAGTGTCGAAAAGAGGAGGGAACCGATGGGCGAAACGAAGAGGCCGTCAGGACTACGGCGGGCACTGTTCGACAGGCCGATCCTCAAGCTGTTTCTGGTGCTTCTCTTCATAATGCTTGCCTCCGCGCTGGCTAGCTACATATCCATTCCATTGCTCAGGTTCGCCATCATGGCATTGGCAATCATTGCGGTGTTGTACGCCATCGTTCTGACCGGACACATAGTCAACTTCTACCTCATAAGGAAGGCCCTTGCTCGCTTGCTGAATGCCAGGGACATCGTCTCCCTGCTGTTCAGCTACGCCATGTTCATTGCCTTGATTCTTCTGGTGATATCCATCGTTTTCATAGCGGTCGAGGAATTCCATTTGGGGTACCTGACGCACGGGCCCACAACCGACGAGTTCAACAGCGACGTGATAGACAGCGAGGACCCCAACATGTCTCATGACTACTTGTACTTCACAGCCGTCACCTTCTTCAGCGTCGGCTACGGCGACATCTGCCCCATGGGCCTCTGCAAGACTGTGGCCGTTGTCACCGCCTTTGCCGGGAACATCGTCAACGTGGTGCTGATGGGTATAGTGGTGTCGCTATACTTGAACAGAAGGAATAGTAACCAAGCGTCGAGTGTTCAGCCAGAACGGGGAGCGGATAGCTGACATCTAGATATGCCGCACGCCATGCGCCCTATTCATACACCTTCTCGTCCGGTGCCTCTGCAGACGGGGCATCGGCCTCTACATCGCGCACAACGTCGCCCGCCGACAGCACCTCGCGGTAATACTCATGCTGGATGATCAGGTTCATCACTTCGCTGGTCCCCGTCCAGATCATGGCCAGCCGGGCATCGCGCAGCATGCGCTCAATTGGATACACGTTCGTGTACCCGATGCCGCCCATGATCTGCATGGAGTGGTTGATCACCTGCCAGGCTACCTCGGTGGCGAACTTCTTGGCCTCTGAAACCAGGCGCCGTGCCTGCCGCCGATCTGTGCCGCGGTCGATGGTCACAGCGGCCCCTTGAACCAGCCCGCTGGCCGCGTCCAGCATGGTGATGCTGTCAGCCACCTTGAAGCTGACTGCCTGGAAGTCTCTGATCTTGGAGCCAAAGGCCTTGCGCTTGCTGCTGTACCGGGTGGCGATCTCCAAGGCGCTCCGCGCCACGCCCAGGCTGCCGGCGGCGCTGGTCATCCTCTCCGGAATCATCATCTCATAGAAAATCTCGGCGCCTTGCCCTTCTTGGCCTATGATGTTCTCCGCCGGAACCTTCACGTCGCGAAACAGGATTCTCCCCGCCCCGCCGCCCCTCGTGCCCATCAGGCCGTACAGGTACTTCACCTCCACGCCCATCTTCTTGTCCACGGCGAAGAGACTCAGTGCCTTCCCGCTGGGGGCACTGGGATCCGTCTTCGCATAGACGACGAAGTAGTCTGCCCCCTCAGCCCCCACCACGAATCGCTTCTGACCCTTCAGATAGTAGTAGCCACCGCTCTTGGTAGCCACAGTGGTACTGCCAAAGAAGTCGGAGCCGCCCCGTGGCTCCGTCAACGCCTCAGCGCAACACAGCTTCGCCTCAGTAGTGGGTCGAAGGTACCTCTCCTTCTGTGCCTCAGTGCCGAAGAGGCGGAAGGCCTCACCGCAGATGCTCACCAGCGAATACAGGCAGGCGAGTGACATGGGCAGTGTCCCGATCTCTTCCAGAGCTACAATCTCATGCTGCCAGTCCAGTTCCCGCCCACCCCACTGAGCTGGGAAGCGCAGCCCCAGCAGTCGTCTCCGGGCAGCCTCGTGCAGGTACTCTCTGGGATAGGTGACTTTCTCCGCGTCCAGGTCCAGGATGAGCTGGCGCGGCAGCGACTTGACAAAGTCCCTGACCTGCGCTCGGACTTCCCTCTGGCTGTCATTCAGCGTCGCCTCGATCATGGCCCACACCTCCCTTGTCCCGCAGGCGCGGGATATCGATCACCCAGCTGCGGAAAAGGAGCCGGATGCGTGTAGCAACATGTTATCACAGGGATGGGAAGGCTGAGTCTCATTCAAGAAAGGCCTCGGCACTAGGCGCGCAGCTTCATCGCGATAGCGCTGACGTCGCACCCCAGAACGCATGCCCCGCAGCCGAAGCATTTGTCAGCCTTCACCGCTGCCTTCAGCTTCTTGGAAGAAGGGGACTTCTGCATCTCAATCGCCCCGAAGAAGCATCTCTCCACACAGTCCTGGCAGCCGTTGCAGTCTTCCTGGTTGACGTTGGCCTGGACGTGGGCCTTCTCCAGTATGCGATCGATTGTCCCGTATTTCAAGCCGGCATCAAAGATGCCACAGCAATCGATGCAGCAGTTGCACACTTCGTTCAGATGCGGCGAAGCAAAGAATGGCCAGGTATGCACCAACCCCAGCTTTTCGGACTCAGCGAAAATGGCCATGGCCTCGTCTACTGATATCCGGCGCCCCGCGCCCCGACCTATAGCGTACTCCGCCCCGCGGTTGAAGAGGACACAGTTGTGCAGCGGGGCATGGCATCGCCTCATGGACCGGCGGCAGGTGCAGGGGATAACGGCAATCGCATCGGCGCTCTTGACTAGGTCTTTGAGGTTCTCTTCCTTCTGCAGTTGCCCAGGCGCTATGTCCGGGCTACGTTCAATGGCCGTCCAGGCGGGCACTACGCGAATCACCTGCACGTACGCATCCGCCGGGATGCTGCCCATGGTGGGAAACCACTCCACCTCGTAGAAGTCCTTCCATAGGTCAAGAAGCTCCGTGTCCACCCATTTCTCTGAGCTGGCCAGATTGGCGTCGTGGAACTGCGTGACATCCCGCACCATGCGGGGCCCCTTGCCGGCGGTGATGATGATGCCTTTCTCGGTGAGTTCCCGGATCATCTTCCGGACGGTTTCTTTGTCTACACCCAGCTTGCGCGCCAAGTCATGTGGTTCGGAAGGCAACTCCAAGAGCAGCCGCGCTTCGTTTGGGTTCGCCAGCTTCCGGAATATGCGAAGCAGGCGCTCCGACTTGGGGTCCGGGTAATTGATCTTCTTGATGAGGTCTGTGTAGATCTGTTCAGCGGGCATGAGAGCTGCCTCGTTTGGTCACATTCACGGGTTGCTCGGGAACACCGAAATGGGCGTTGCTAGACGGCAATGACCCGGTACTCCTTGATCAAGCCTTTCTCCTCTGTGACCACCCCCAAGCAGAGCAGGGAAATCTCGC
>DAIQQD010000175.1:2560-4593 GCA_036787015.1 Chloroflexota bacterium | reverse complement strand
TCCCACTCCAAATCCGAACTGTGACTCCGGCTACAACTCTTCTGTCATTCCCGCGGAAGCGGGAATCTAGCAAGCATGCCGTATACTGTACCACGCACCTGGAGTCAACCCCCTGGACCCCCATTCTTGGGGGGAACAAGAAAGAAGCACCGAGGGACACCCTCAGACCCCCGGCGAACGTAGGACGGACAGAAACAAGTCCTCAGCCGGGGACTAGGCGACAGGAGACTAGGCCGGCGCTTGCGGCTCTGCCTCTGGAGGTTTCTCTTCAGCCGGCTCCGATTTGACCAGCCGCGTCTTGCGGTAGACCAGCAGCCCTACCGCCAGCACGAAGATGGCGATGGAAATAAGGTGAGACTGGTGCAGGGAGCCGAGCACGTGGTCCTCGGCCCTGAACCAACTGATCACAAACCTTCCCACCGCATACAGCACCAGGCTGACCAGGAAGAGACTGCCGTCGGGCCTCAGCCGCCTCCACAACCGCCACAGCACCACCAGAACAATCACGTTCCACAGGATCTCGTAGACCGGCGCCGGGTGCGTGGAGACCCATAGAGGAGAGAACGCATCGGGATGCGTGTACACGAAGCCCCATGGCAGCGATGTTGTTGTCCCCGGTGAGTCTCCGTTGAGGGTACAGCCGATCCGGCCAATGGAAAGCCCCAGGATGATGCCGGGGGCCACCGCATCGGCGAACCTGGCCAGCGAGAACTTGTTGAGACGGGCACAGATCGCCACACCGACTATGCCTCCGATGAGAGCCCCGTACCAGCCCAGTCCGCCTTTCTGGACCTTCAGTATCTCCACCAAGTTCTGGCTGTAGTACGACCAGTTGTCGATGACATGCGTCAACCTTGCCCCAACAAACCCAAAGATGACGGCCCATATGGCTGCGGTGTAGGTAGTCTCATGCGGGATGCCGAGCCTCTTCGCCAACGGCAACGTGAGCGCCAGACCAACGGCTATGCCGATGAACATGAGGACGCCGTGCCAGCCTATGGAAAACGACCCGATCTGCGCTATTTCAGGGTCGAGGCCAATCTGCATTAGTCTCTCCCTACGACATTATGGCTTCGACAAAGGACTTCGGATCAAAGGGCGCCAGGTCTTCCACTGTCTCGCCGGTGCCGATGAACCGCACCGGGATCTTCAACTGGTCGCAGATGGCCAGCACTATGCCGCCTTTGGCTGTGCTGTCAAGCTTGGTCAGGATGATGCCGGTGATGCCCACCGCTTCGGTGAAGTACTTGGCCTGGCTTACCCCGTTCTGGCCAGTGTTGGCATCCAGCACCAGCAGCGTCTCATGCGGAGCAGTAGGGTCCACTCTCTGCACAACACGCTTGATCTTCTTCAGCTCTTCCATCAGGTTAAACTTGGTCTGTAGCCGGCCGGCCGTGTCCACTATGACTGCCTGAGCGCCGCGCGTCTTCGCTGCCTGGATGGCATCGAAGACGACCGCGCCCGGGTCAGCGCCGGGCTGATGTGCAATGACCTCCGCCCCGATCTGGTCGCCCCACCATTTCAACTGTTCGCTGGCTGCTGCCCTGAACGTATCGGCCGCAGCCAGCATCACTTTGCTGCCGTCCCTCTTGTAGATGTGTCCCAGCTTGGCTATGCTCGTCGTCTTTCCCGAGCCGTTAACGCCGACCACCAGGACAACCCGGGGGGAAGCGGGCAATGCAGGCTTGCTGCCGTCGACCTGCAGTATCAAGGTCATCTCTTCCATGAGGACAGTGCGCACTTGCTGAGCGTCGCTTATCCTCTGCTTGTTCACCCGCTCCTTGACCCGACCGATCAGTTTCTCTGTAGTGTCCACTCCGGTGTCAGCCGCGATCAGCAGTTCCTCAAGCTCGTCCCATAGTCCCTTGTCTATGGTCTGGCGATCGAAAAGGCTGGCGATCTTGCCGAACCAAGCCTCTTTGGTGCGCTTGACCGCCTGTTCCGTTTTCTTCTTGAAGATGTCAAACAGCGCCATGTTGCCTTACAACCATCAGGACATGTTAGCATGCGCCTCAAAAGTGGTCAAAGCTGGA
>DAIQQD010000175.1:0-2460 GCA_036787015.1 Chloroflexota bacterium | reverse complement strand
GCGCTGCAACTGACGTAGTCAAGGCCGATCTGGTGGAAGAAGCGTATGGACCTGGGTTCCCCGCCATGCTCCCCGCACACGCCGATCTCCAACCCCTCTTTGCTTCTCCTGGCCCAGTATATGGCCGTCTCCATCAGCCTTCCCACTCCCTTGACATCGACAATCTCAAACGGGTTGTCCTGGAGCATGCCCAACCGCAGATAGGTGGCCAGGAACTTCTTCTCGGCGTCCTCCCGGCTGAAAGAATACACGGCCTGGGTCAGGTCGTTGGTCCCAAATGAGAAGAAGTCAGCCTCATGAGCCAGTTTGCCCGCCCGCATGCAGGCCCGCACCGTCTCCATCATCACGCCCACCTTCAACCCGGCAGCCTTCACTTGTTTCTTCACCCACAGAAGCTCCTGCACCGTGATGACTTGCGGAATCATCACAGCCACATTCACTTTCACCTTCGGTTCCACCAGACTCTTCGCCTGGCAGATAGCCTCCACCTGCATCCGGTAGATTTCCGGGTTGGTGACGCCCAGTCTTACTCCGCGGTGGCCAATCATGGGATTCACTTCTCGAAGTTCCCTGACCATCTCTCTGACCCTGGGAATGGTCGCATCGGTCTCCGAAGGCAGGAACTCGTGGAGCGGCAGATCCAGCAGTCTAATGATGATGGGCAGCCCATCCAGCTCCCGGAATATGGCCACGAAATCCTCTTCCTGGTATAGCCGCAATGTCTCCAGGGCCTCCATCCTCTCAGACTGGTTCCTCGCCAAGATGTACTCCCGGATGGCAGACAGACGCTCGGGAGCGTTGAACTGGCGCTCGGTGCGACACAGGCCGATCCCTTCACATCCGAAGCTCTTCGCCAGCTTTATCATGTCTGCAGTGTCGGCATTCGCCCTCACGCCCAGGCGCTTGAAGCCATCCGCCCAGGACAGGAGTTCGACCAGCTCCGCTGTAACCTCTACCTCTTCCAGGGGCAAAGATCCGAGATACACAGTGCCGGACGTACCGTCGATGGTGATCTCCATTCCCTTGACGACCACATGGCCTCTGACCTCGAATTCTTCCGCCTTCAAGTCAATCTTGATCTCTTCGGCGCCGCAGATGCAGGGCTTGCCCATGGCCCTGGTGACTATGGCAGCATGTGACGTCAGCCCCCCCCTGGAAGTCAGCACACCATCGGCGGCAGCTATGCCCTGAATGTCGTCCGGGCTGGTTTCCGGCCGCACCAGAATGACCTTCTCGCTCTTCTCCGCCAGCCTCAGCGCTTCCAGAGGGTGAAACACCACCTTGCCGGCAGCGGCACCCGGGGCCGCATTCAAGCCACGCGCCAGAGCTTCATGCTTCTCCACGGACTTGATGCGTTTGTGCAGCAGAGCTTTCAGATCCTCCGGCTTGACGCGCTTGACTGCGTCTTCACGGGAGATCAGCCCCTCCTTGGCCATGTCGACCGCTATCTTCACAGCAGCCTGCCCGCTCCGCTTGCCAGACCTGGTCTGCAGGATGTACAGAGTGCCCGATTCAACAGTGAACTCAACGTCCTGCATGTCGTGGAAATGACCCTCCAGATTACGCGCAACGCCTTCAAGTTCAGCGTAGACCTCCGGCATCGCAGAACGCAGCTCTTCAATTGGAGAAGGCGTCCTGCTGCCAGAGACCAGATCCTCACCCTGGGCCCGGCCGATGTACTCTCCGAACAAGTGCGGCTCTCCCGTGCTGGCGTTGCGGGTGAACACCACCCCTGTTCCCGACCTGTCATCCCGGTTTCCCATGACCATCGCCTGCACCACAGCCGAAGTGCCTATGTCCCGGGGTATGTTGTTGAGACGGCGATACTCCACTGCCCGGAGGTTGTCCCATGAACCGAATATCTTCTTTATCGCCGAGATCATGTGAGCCTTGCTCTTGATATTCAGCATGGTATCCATCATCCCAGGCATGGATACCGGCGCCGACGACCGGACAGACACCATCAAGCCATTCCCCAGCCGCCTCGCGATCACCCCTTCCAGCCACCGCAGACCATCTTCAATATCCTCAATGGGCAGACGGCCGGTACGCTTGTATTCGGCGTAAGCCTCTATGGAGACCACGAAACCGGGGGGCACTCTAAGCCCGATCTTGGTCATCGTGACCAGATTGGCCCCCTTGTTTCCCAAAAGCATCTTGTCTTCGCAGTCATCAGTAAACCTATATATCGCGGCCACAGTGCCACCTCCTCATCGATCGTTACGGGAAAGATTGAGCTTATAGGAACGCTGAAAGCCAACGACATGATATCGGCGGGACTTCGTTGCTGTCAATAGCGAACACAGAGAAGGCGACGGCCTTCTACAGCGGGCCAACGGGGGCAAGAAGAAAAAATCGCTTCGATCAGGTAAAATAGGTGTTCATACGGGCCGGTAGCTCAGAGGAAGAGCACCTGACTTTTAATCAGGGCGTCGCGGGTTCGAATCCCGCCCGGCTCAC
>DAIQQD010000174.1:0-4604 GCA_036787015.1 Chloroflexota bacterium | reverse complement strand
CATGCCATTTTTTATCTTGATCATGCCTACACTCCGTTCAGAGAACAGTCCGGATACGCCTGGCTACAGGGAACTGCCTCTGCCCCCCGACACCCAGGCTAGCTGGAGCCCACGGCCCCTGACTGATTGACAGGGTGCGGGGTCTGCCACACTAGAAATCGCCGCTTCACGAGCGGCTTTCAGCTAGGACCCTCAGCCGCAGCCGCACTGGCTTCCAGGTGCCGCCTTGGCTTGGCCCTTTCTGGCGGCCTCTCCTTTCTTCGGCTGAGCAGGAAGTGAGAGGAAGTCACGAATCCTCTGCAGCACCTCCTGGTTCTTTGGCAGGCGACCGCCCTCTCTCCGATTGGAGTAGATGACGGACTCGTCCGCGTAGACGTCGAACAACCCTATTGGCCCTTTCCTCACCTTCGCCTCGAGGCCGAACTCCTTCTTGACGGCGGCCGCCAGACCGGTGGCCGTGTCCAGGAACCGTCACTCGTGGCAGTAGACGATCTCGATGCTCTTTGGCTGGCGTATCTTGCTCTTCTTGCTCATGATCCCCCCTTCGAAACTTCGGTCACTCTTCCAGGACTGTCTTCACAATGAGGTCCTTGGCCTTCTTTACGTCATCGTCAGAAATGTACTCCATGACCCCTTTGATTCCCTTGCCTATGTCCTCACTGAGGCCCTTCTTCTTCATGCCGATATCTCTCGTGAGCACAATACTCTTCGTGGGTTTGAATCCAGCCTGCTCCACGATCTTTCGACTGCACTCAAAGGGGCACCCATCCACAGTGATGACCTTCTTTGCTGCTTTTGTCTTTCCCAACACCGGCTTCACGTTTGTTGGCAATCCTCCGAGGCACATGATGGCCGCCTTTTCCAACCCTAGTGACTGCCTCCAAACAGGCCAGTCCGCTGGTTATCCCAGTGTTCGATGCTCCGCCGAAACACGTGAAGACCACGTTCTCATGGGTGTTGACTCCGGCTTCCCACTGCTGCTGCTCTGGCATCATACCTCCGATTCATCGGCCCATTCGCCCGGAAAGGGAAATACAGTGTGTTCGCTACTTCTTCTGGTTGCGCTCCTCTTTCTCCAGGCCGTTGATGATCATCTGCGTCACCTCAGCTTTGCTGGGCACCTTGCCCGAACTGACTACTTCCTCGTTGATCACCAGGCCGGGCGTCATCAGGATGGAATAATCCATGATCTTCTTGACGTCCTTCACCTCTTCCACGCTGGCGTCGATGGCCAACTCCTTCACCACATCCCGCACCACCTGCTCCAGTTGATGGCACTTGGAACAGCCGGGGCCCAGAACCTTGATCTTCATGTTTCCTCCTTTCGATACTAGTCAACGATCAGCCCGAAGACGTATCCGGTGATGGTGGCCAGCACCACCACGATCGTCACGTAAGCCACCGTCTTCTTCGTTCCCATTATGTTGCGCAGCACCAGCATGCTGGGCAGCGAAAGCGCTGGACCGGCCAGAAGCAGCGCCAGCGCGGGTCCCTTGCCCATTCCCAGGTCCATGAAGGCCCGTATGATGGGCACCTCGGTCAGGGTGGCGAAGTACATCAGCGCCCCCAGGAAGGAGGCGATGAAGTTCGCCAGGATGGAGTTCCCGCCCACCCAGTCTGTCACCACCGACTCCGGGATGGCGTACTTGAGTATGCCGGCGGCAAAGACGCCTATTAGCAGCCAGGGCAGAATGAGGCGGCCGAGGTGCAGCGTCTCCTTCATCCACTGCACGATCTCACCCTTCTTGAACCAGCGCCAGAGCACCACTACCAGGACGGCCATGAGGACCCCGAGGATGATCCACTTCTTGGATGCGGCCGAGAGCAGGACGCCGACCAGGATGGCGAAGAAGATACCCTGTTGCCAGAGCTTCTTGCCGCCCGGATCGGCGGCCAGCATGGCAAAAGCCTTTTCATCCTTCTGGGTTTCTTCTTTCCGGAAGATGAAGGCCATGATCAGGCCGACCACGACGGAGAAGCTGATGGCTCCGATGGCCCTGGCCAGGCCGATATCGAACCCCAGCAGTCTGGCCGAGTAGGTGATAGCCAGGACATTGATGGCTGGGCCAGAGAAGAGGAAGGCAATGGCGGGGCCGAGGCCCGCCCCCCGCTTGTAGATCCCTCCAAAGAGGGGCAGGACGGTGCAGGAGCACACCGCCAGGATGGTTCCGGATACCGAGGCCACGCCATAGGAAAGCACCTTGTTAGCCCTGGGGCCAAAGTATTTGAGCACCGCAGCCTGCGAGAGAAAAGCCGCGATGGCCCCCCCGATAAACAGGGCGGGCACCAGGCAGGTGATGACGTGGGCCGAAAGGTACTCGATCAGCCCATCGACGCCGGCTCGCAGTATCTCAACAAACGTATCCAATGCCCCCTCGCTTCTGGCCTATATGCACATTGCCGCAAGTAATCGCTGAAAAAAAGGGAAAGGTCACCGAGCGCACTTCTTCACGCAACCCGGACCAACACGCTCCGCTGTCTTGAGCCGTTTCCGGTCCGAGGCAGCCACCTTGTCGTCTTGCAGCGATTTCCGCACAGCCTCAACCAGAGACGGATAATATTCCTTCATCCCGTCTTGATCTATGGAGTACAGAGCCCAGAGTCCTTCCTTCCTCATCTTGAGGAAGCCGGCATCGTGCAAAATCCCCAGGTTGCGGGAGGCCCTAGTCTGGGAGATGTCCAGCGCCTGCATCACCTCGCAGACGCAGCATTCTCTCTCCAACAGCACATTGAGTATCCTGAGGCGGGTCTCGTCGGAGAGCGCCTTCATGGCTCTGACTACGTCCTTCATCTCTTTTCCTCAGCTATATGCGGATATGCGCCTGTAGTATAGGGTCTGTTTCCAGCGGAGTCAATTCAAATCTGGCAGGCTGTCTTCGGGGGGCTTGGCCGTCCGGTCGAAATGTCGAGGCGTGCCCCTCAAGCTGCTGCTACCTGTATGCCCATTATCTTGACGCCATTCTCCGTTTTCATTGCCAGCGTTGCCGGTTCGGTAATAAGGCATTGCCCCTCTTTGATCGTGGTGACTTCTTGATTGACCTGCACTTCTGCCTCTCCTCGAACGACGTAGAAAAGGACGTGTGAGGCCATTTCACAGGTCGGCATGCTGCCCTTCGCAGGAAGCTCGATGATCCTGGCCTTGAACTGGGGTGCCTGGTAGAAAACGTTCTTCTCCCTCTCGCTGTACTGATGTGACGTCATTGCCTTGAGATCGAATACTCGCACCTCTTCACCTCATATTCTCTTTGGCATAGTTCTGCGATGCAGCCCTCTGGTCGCGGTTCTTTCCTCGGCTATATGCGGATATTCGCCTACAGTCTAACGGGGCAATCGGGATTGGTCAAATCGCCGTACGTATGGCGGCGTAGGGGCGAAGCATCGTCTTCAAGATCGGATGCTTCGCCCCTACAACCCTGGATTGGGAGAATCAGATCAGATGCCCAGCTTCTTCCGCTTCGCCTTGATATGAGCCATCATGCCATCGACGGCCTTCACGTGGTCCGTCTCCACACTGAGCAGGCCGCCGGTCACCTGCGCGCAGTCCTGGGTCAGCAGCTTGACCAGGTTGGGAGCCCCAGTGACGGTGGGGACCGGATTCACATACGTATACAGCCCAAACGCCAAGGCAAAGACGGCGTCGATAGTGGCCTTCTGCTCCATGTACTCCGGCGCTGCCGCCACGACCGGAAGGTCGGCTACCGCCACCCCACCCAGCGCCTCCGAGATCGCCGCCAGCAGGTCGGCGATCCGCCCCGTGTCGGTACACGTGCCATAGCTCAGTACCGGCGGGACTCCCAGCTTCTCGCAGACCGCCCTGAGGCCAGGCCCGGCCAGATCTTTCGCTTCCGGACTGCACAGTCCGGCCACCTGGAGAGCGCCGTTGCCGCAGCCCATCGCCAGCACCAGGACGTCGCGCTTGATCAGCTCCTGCGCCACGCGCACCGTGTGCACATCCTGGCCATGGTCTCGCAGCGTGGTGCAGGAGACCAGCCCAGCGACTCCCCGGAGAGTGCCGCCCTTGATGGCCGCCAGCAAAGGATCTAGGCTGCCGCCCAGCGCGGCCAAGATGCTTTCGGTGGAGAATCCGACCACCGCTTCCCTCATGGGCAGTTGAGTCACCGGCTCGACGATCGCCCGCCTCTGCTTGAAGTTGTCGATAGCCATCTGCAGAAGCTGGGCCGCCTGCTGCTCCGCCTTGGCTGGCTCGTAGTCAATCCGGTCCGTGATGCCTTCAAACGAGACCAGGTCGCTCACCGGTATCAGCTTGAACTTGTACTTCTGGGCGTACAGCGGATCGACGGGCATGGAGCAGTTCATGTCGCAGGCAAACAGGTCCACGCAGCCGCTGGCCAGCACGGCCTCCTGCATGATCCAGTTCCCGGTGAACCCATAGAAGACCTCGTCCATCTGCCACCGCTGGATCATCTCCTGCCCCGTCTCGATGTTGGCGATGATGCGCAGGCCCTTGGCGCCGACTGCCTTCGCCTTCTGCTGCCATTCCAGCTGGCGGGCCATCTGCACCATGGCGAACCCCAAAAACGGCTCATGTCCGTTGGGCAGCACGTTGACGAAATCGGGGTCGAGCACGCCCAGGTCCACACGCA
>DAIQQD010000026.1:14254-15982 GCA_036787015.1 Chloroflexota bacterium | reverse complement strand
AAAGAAAGAATAGAACCGAGGGACACCCTCGCACTCCCGGCAGGGACGAGTCCCTGCACCGTCTTGGGAACGATCCCTCCGGCGACCGCCACATTCCTCTTGTCATTCCCGCGGAAGCGGGAATCCAGTCTCCACTTCTGCCTTCAGACTCCTACAGCGGGATGTTCCCGTGCTTCTTGGGTGGCAGGTGATCTACCTTGTTCTTGAGCATCTCCAGCGCCTTGATCAGCTTGGGACGCGTGTCACGCGGGTCGATCACGTCATCAAGATACCCTCTGGCCGCGGCCACGTAAGGGTTGGCGAACTTGTCCCTGTACTCTTGTACCAACTCCTTCTTCTTCTCATCCGGTTTCTCCGCCTTGGATATCTCGGCGCGGAAAACGATATTGACGGCGCCATCCGGCCCCATCACCGCGATCTCCGCCGTCGGCCAGGCGTAGTTGATGTCGCCGCGCAGGCTCTTGCTGCTCATCACGACGTAGGCTCCGCCGTATGCCTTGCGGGTGATGATGCTTATCTTGGGCACTGTCGCCTCCGCATAGGCGTAAAGGAACTTGGCCCCGTGCCTGATGATGCCGCCGAACTCCTGGTCGGTACCCGGCATGTAGCCCGGCACATCGACGAAGGTGATGACCGGGATGTTGAAGCAGTCGCAGAACCGGACAAACCTGGCCCCTTTGTCAGAGGCATTAATGTCTATGGAACCGGCCAAGTGCGCCGGTTGCTGAGCTACGATCCCCACGCTCTGGCCGTTGAGACGGGCGAATCCCACGATGAGATTGTTGGCCCAGTGCTCATGCACCTCCATGAAGTCGCCGTTGTCGAACACCCTGGCTATGACATCTTTCATGTTGTAAGCCTTGTTGGGCTCGACCGGGACGACGTTGATCAGGCCCGGATCCCGGCGACTGGGATCGTCGCCGCAAGTCACTAGAGGCGTTTCCTCCATGTTGTTTTGCGGCAGGAAGGTCATCAGGCGGCGGATCATCTGGAAGACTTCCTGCTCATTCTCGGCCACGAAATGGCAGTTGCCGCTGACCCTGGCGTGTACCATGGCTCCGCCCAGGTCCTCATGGGTGACCTCCTCGCCACTTACCGCCTTCACCACATCAGGGCCGGTGATGTACATCTGTGCGGTGCCCTTGACCATGAAGATGAAGTCGGTGATCGCCGGTGAGTACGTGGCGCCGCCGGCCGCCGGCCCCAGGACCACGGATATCTGGGGGACCACGCCGGAGTACAGAGTGTTCCGGGTGAATATCTCGCCATACGCTCGCAGGCTGTCCACGCCCTCCTGAATCCGGGCTCCGCCTGAATCCAGCAGCCCGATGCACGGAGCACCATTCTTGGCGGCCAGGTCCATGGCCTTGCAGATCTTCTCAGAGGCCACCAGTGAAAGCGTGCCCCCGATCACGGTGAAGTCCTGGCTATAAACGAAGGTCAGCCGGCCGTTCACTTTGCCATAGCCGATGACCACCGAGTCCCCCAAGAACCTTTCCTTATCCAGTCCGAAGTCGCTGGTGCGATGCATGACGAACGTGTCAATCTCCTCGAACGTGCCCGGGTCAAAGAGAAGGCCGATCCTCTCCCTGGCAGTGAGTTTGTTCTTGGCGTGCTGGGACTCGATGCGCTTCGCGCCTCCGCCCTGCAAAGCTTGCTCTCTCATCTTGGCTAGGTTGTTCAGCTTCTCTTCGATCGTCATAGTTGCTCTCCTTCTGGAATACTCAG
>DAIQQD010000026.1:0-14154 GCA_036787015.1 Chloroflexota bacterium | reverse complement strand
AGGTCCTCATCCGGCCCAGTTCCTTCAGCCTCTCTGTTGTCTTGTGCAGCTTCGTCTGCGAGTCCTGCAGCTTGCTGCGTTCTTTCTCCACCACGGCCTGCGGTGCCTTGGATAGGAAGGTCTGGTCACTCAAACGGGCTTCCAGGCCGGTGATCCTCGCCTGCAAAGACACCTCTTCCTGCTCCAGTCGCTGCTTCTCAGCATCGACATCCACGGTCATGGGCAGAACTATGTCGACTTCTGCAACGTGCAAGACCTGGGCTCCGTCGTTTCTTGATTCTGTTCGAGGTCCCAGGATGTGCAGCGGCTGCACCCTGGCCAGCGTTTCTATGGCCTGCCGGTGTGACTCAATGGCGGAATTGTTCCTGGTGTGAACATGGGCCTCAATACGCTTCGCCGGGTCGATTTTGGCCTCCGCCCGCGCATTGCGGATGGAGCGGATGATTTCGATGATCAGGCTCATTTCTCGCTCCGCCTGCAGATCGGTGAAGCCGGTGCTCACCGGGTAGGCCGCTATGATGAGAGAATCCGGCCTCGTGGCATCCTGCGGCAGGCGCGCGACTAGCGTTTGCCATATCTCCTCGGTGATGAAGGGCATGAACGGGTGCAGCAATCTCAGAGAGGCCTCCAGCGTTCGTACCAGCACTGGAACCGGCGAAGGCGAACCAGGCTGGTTGAGGCGTATCTTGGCCAGCTCGATGTACCAGTCGCAGAACTCGCCCCAGACGAACTCGTAGACCTCGGCCTCGGCTTCGCCGAAGCGGAATTCCTCGAGAAGCTTGTTGACCCGGCCGGCCAGTTGGTCCAACCGGCTCAGTATCCAGTGGTCCTCAACGGGCAGATTCGGCGGCAGTGACGCATCCACGGTTCCTTCGGGCAAGCTCCGGATCACATACCGGGAGGCATTCCACAGCTTGTTGGCGAAGTTGCGGCCCGACTCCATTTTCCCGCTGCTCAAGGGGATATCATTGCCGGCGGACGTGCCTATCACCAGAGAGAAGCGCAAGGCGTCAGCGCCATACTTGTCGATGCTGTCGAGCGGGTTGATGACGTTGCCACTCATCTTGCTCATCTTGGCGCCCTTCTCATCTCGGATCAGGCCATGAAGATAGACCCACCGGAACGGAACCTGACCCGTGTTTTCCAGGCCCATCATGATCATGCGGGCCACCCAGAAGAACAGGATGTCGTAGGCTGTCTCCATTACGGTCGTGGGGTAGAAGTAGCGCAGGTCTTCGGTGTCGTCCGGCCATCCGAGGGTGGAGTGAGGCCACAGTCCCGAGCTGAACCACGTGTCCAGTACATCGGGGTCCTGATGTATTCTGGCTGAACCGCATTTGGCGCACTTCTCTGGCTTGTCTATGGCCACCGTGGTTCCATTGCAGTCGACACAGTACCAAGCTGGGATTCGATGCCCCCACCAAAGCTGGCGACTGATGCACCAATCGCGGATATTCTCCATCCAGTTCAGGTAGACCTTCTGGAACTGGTCCGGGATAATGGTGATCTGCCCGCTCTTGACGGCTTCGATGGCTGGCTCGGCGAGCGGCTTCGCCTTGACGAACCACTGCTGGCTGGCCCAGGGCTCCACCACCGTGTTGCAGCGCATGCAATGACCGACGGCGTGCGTATGCGGTTCCACCTTGACCAGCAGGCTATCCTTCTCCAGGCGGACCAGCAGGTCTTTGCGGCAATCGAACCGGTCGAAGCCCTCGTAAGGCCCGGCGTGCTTGTTGAGGGTAGCGTCCTTGTTGAGGATGTTGACCAGAGGCAGGCTGTGCCGCTGGGCGATCTCGAAGTCGACCGGGTCATGAGCAGGTGTGATCTTTAACGCCCCGGTGCCGAAGCTGGTATCCACATCTTCATCAGCTATGATTCGGATGTGGCGGTTGACTACCGGTATGAGAACCTCCTTGCCTATGACGCCTCGGTAGTGTTTGGTCTTGGGATTCACCGCTACCGCAACGTCACCGAACATGGTCTCAGGCCGCGTGGTGGCCACGGTTATGTCTCCAGTTCCATCGACGAAGAGGTATTTGATGTGAAACAGGTGGCCTTGTGTCTCCTCGTGCGACGTCTCTAGGTCGGAGAGCGCCGTCTGGCAGCGGGGGCACCAGTTGATGATCCGCTCGCCGCGATAGATCAGGCCCTTCTGGTACAGGTTGACAAAGGTGGTGGCCACAGCGCGGATGGGCCCGGGATCCATGGTGAAGGTGTCCCTTGTCCAGTCGCAGGAAATGCCCAGCTTCTTGTGCTGGTCATTGATGCGCTGGCGGCACTTGATGGCCCACTGCCAGGTTCTCTTCTCGAATTCCTCCCGGCCGATGTCGTGCCTGGTCTTCTTCTCGGCAGCCAGTTGTCTCTCGACCACTACCTGGGTGGCGATGCCGGCATGGTCCGTGCTGGGCAGCCAGAGCGTGGGGTCACCCTTCATACGGTGCCACCGGATCATGATGTCTTCCAGCGTGGCTGTCAGGGCGTGGCCCAGGTGAAGCTCGCCGGTCACGTTTGGCGGCGGCATGATGATGGTGAAAGGCTGCTTCGAGTGGTCTATCTTGGGCGTGAAATAGCCTTTGTCCAGCCAGAATTGATAGGTTCTGTCCTCAACCTGTCTGGGCTCGTAGGCCTTGGGTAGGTCCGCGTGGTGCATCGTTGCTTCAGAGTGAGTCAAACCAGGCTACTTTCGGCGCCTGGGCTTGCCCGGGTGTTTCCGGCTGGCATTCAGCAGGCTGACCACCTTGTCCAGAACCTTATGGGCCACCTCTGACTTGGGCAGCAGCGGCAGGGCTTCGATCTTGCCCTGGCTGTCGATCAAGGTGACCTTGTTGGTGTCGGTCCCAAAGCCACTGTGGGCCTCCGTTATGTTGTTCGCCACGATGAGATGGAGGCTCTTTCTCTTCAACTTGGCGGTGGCGTTATTGACGAGGTCTTCGCTCTCGGCGGCGAATCCCACTTTGACGATGTCACCCTTCACTTCGCTGATGATATCCGGGTTGAGAACAAGCTTCAGGCCCATCGCGCGAGTCGATTCCTTCTTGATCTTGTTCTTGGCCACCGTAGCCGGACGGAAGTCCGCTGGAGCGGCGGCCATGATGAGGATATGTGCCTTCGAAGAAGCGTTCTTGACGGCGTCCCGCATTTGGAGCGCCGTCTCTATCCGGACCACGTCGATGCCGATGGGATCATCAAGCGCAGTCGGGCCAGTGATGAGCGTTACCTCTGCTCCGCGATCCCGCGCGGCCTCCGCCATGGCGAAACCCATCTTGCCTGAGCTGCGATTGCCCACATAGCGGACGGGATCGATGGGCTCCTGGGTGCCGCCGGCGCTGACAATCACGCGTTTGCCGGCCAGATCCGCTTTCACTCGCAATGCCTGGCTGATGGCGGTCAGGATGTCATCGAGGTCGGCGAGGCGTCCTTTACCCTCCGCGCCACAGGCCAGGGAACCGGTGCCCGGTTCAACGATCTTGAAGCCGCGGGCGCGCAGCTTGGCCGTGTTCTCCCGGGTGATGCCGTTCTCCCACATATTCACGTTCATGGCCGGAGCCAGGATGACAGGGGCTCTGGTGGCCAGCACCGAACAAGTGAGCATGTCATCGGCAATGCCGGCCGCCAGCTTGGCGATGACATTGGCCGTGGCGGGGGCGATGACGACCACGTTGGCCCGTTCTGCCAGGGCGATGTGCTCGATCTCAAACTCATCGGGCGCGTCGAACATGTCAGTCACCGTCGGCCGGTGGGTGATGCTGGCGAAGCTGAGAGGCGTGACGAACTCCGTGGCGCATTCGGTCATGACCACGTCCACTTTGGCCCCGGCCTGCGTCAGTTTGCTGGCCAAGTCTACCGCCTTGTAGGCGGCGATGCTTCCCGTGACACCCAGGAGCACTGTCTTGTCTCGCATCATGGCACCAATATTAGCGTAAACGTGGCAAAAACTCCATCTTTGAACCTTGCTGGTCGCGGAGTCTCTTCAACCCCCTTGCCCCCACTCTTGGGGGAAGGAATAGAGAATTGGGGGACACCCCCAAACCCCCGGCAGCATTCTGCTGCACCGTCACGGCAAGCACGGTGATAATACGAAGACGGTTGGCCTAGCGCCTGTTGAGGTCGTAGATCAGTTGCAGACCATATAGGGTAAGGTGGCGATTCACCACCTCTATGACGCTGGTTTCCTTGGCGATGACCTCAGCATAGCCGCCGGTGGCAATGACCTTGGGCTTGGTTCCCATCTCTCTGGTGATCCGGTTCAGGAGGCCTTCCACGAGGCCAGTGTAGCCGAAGATAACCCCGGACTGCATGGCGTTGACCGTGTTCTTCCCGATGGCATGCGTTGGGCGGACCAACTCGATACGCGGCAGCCTGGCGGTGCGGGTGAAGAGGGCCTCGCTGGCCATCTCCATCCCTGGCGCGATGGCTCCTCCAACATAGTCCCCTTCTTCAGAGATCACGTCAAAGGTGGTGGCTGTGCCCATGTCGATGACGACCGCCGGGCCGCCGTAGAGCCGGTAGGCGGCGGCGGCGTTGACTATTCGATCGGGGCCTACCTCTCTGGGGTTCTCGATGCCGATGCGCACGCCGGTCTTCACGCCGGGCTCGACTACAAGCAGGGTGATGCCCAGATAATTCCGGCACATCTCCTCGAACACGGGAACGAGGGGAGGGACCACACTGCACATGATAGCCTCTGTGATGTCTTCCTTGGCTACCTTGTGATGCGGCAGAAGGTTGAACAGCAGAGCGGCGTATTCGTCCGGTGACCGGTGGATGCTAGTGGCAATCGAGAGGTTGGACTTCAGCTTGTTACCTTCGAAGATGCCGCAGGCGATCTTGGTGTTTCCTACGTCAATAGCAAGCAGCATGTTCCCTCTTCAAGTCGGCTCCGCCCAGGAAGAGCCGATCTAGCTAGATTTGCCTCATGGCAACGGGCAGCCGCGGCAGAAGATCGCTGGCCAGCATGCCGGCATTGCCCATCTGCCCGCGGGCCATTTCGCCAGCCTGGCTGTGAACGAAGACCCCGGCGACGGCGGCGTCGCGCAGGGAGAGCCCTTGAGCTAACAGTCCAGCTATCGCTCCGGCCAGGACATCGCCGGTTCCGCCCGAGGCCAGGCCGGGGTTGATGCTCGGATTGAGGCTGGCTCTGCCGTCGGGGCCGGCGACCACGGTGCCAGCTCCCTTAAGCACAATAGTCTTCTGCCATAACATGGCTGAATCTCTGGCTACGCTCAAGCGTCTCGACTGGACTTCTGCGACAGACAACCCGGTGAGCCTGGACATCTCCCCCGGGTGCGGAGTGAGTATAGCATCGCCAGGCAGTTTCTGCCACCACTGAGGTATCCTGGCCAGGAGGTTAAGGGCATCGGCATCCAGCACCAGCGATGGAAGGCGTGCGGTCCCGCGGACTAGCGACTTCACGAGGGCCAGTGCTGCGTCGCTCTGCCCCAGGCCACAGCCCAGGAGCAGCACATCGGCGTTGGCCAGAAACGGGCGCAGGGCTTCGATAGCGTCTTCGGCCACCACGCCCGGCTCCGACTCGGGCAACGGCGCGTAGGTGGCCTCTGTGAGCTTGGAAGCCAGGATGGGCTGCAGGCTTCTGGGAGTGGCGAGCGTCACCAACCCCGCGCCCACGCGCAAAGCGGCTTCGCAGGCCAGGTACATAGCGCCGATGTAGTTGACGGAGCCGCCGCAGACCAGCACGCGGCCGAAGGTGCCCTTGTTGGCATCGGGAGGGCGCTTGGGCAGTATCGCTCTGACCTTCTCTTTGGTGATGAGCTCGGTGGTGACGTGGCCAGCCAGTTCCGGGGGTATCCCGATATCGGCGATTATCAACCGGCCGAGAATGCCAGCGCCAGGGAAGTTGAACAGCCCGTGCTTGGGATAACCCAGAGTGATGGTGAGGTCGGCCGCGACGCAGGCATCATCCACCGCGCCGGTGTCGGCGTCCAGCCCCGACGGCAGGTCGAGCGCGACTACCTTCAGGTGCTTGTTCCCGATTCTGGCTTCCTTGACCTTCATCAAGGCTTGCTTGAAAGCACCGTCCAGAGGCCGGGAACTGCCGGTGCCGAAGAAGGCGTCGATGACGACTTCCGCCGAAGCCAGCAGGCTGTCCAGCGATGCCCCGCTCTTCAGAACGTCGATCTCTCTGTGGTGGCAAAGCTGTAGATTGGCATCTGATTCCGCTCTTGGCGAAGGCGAGAAGATGGTGACTTTGGCGCCCCAGTCACGCAGGTGCCGGGCGGCCAGCAGGCCGTCGCCGCCGTTATTGCCCGGGCCGGCAAGCACCAGGAAACGCCGGCCCAGGACGCTGCCCATCCAATTCTTGGTATGCTGAGCTACGGCCAGCCCGGCGTTCTCCATGAGTACTTCGGAAGGCAGGCCGATCTTGGCCGCCTGCCGCTCGATGGCTCGCATCTCTTCAACGGTGACTATTTTCAATACTGTTGCCCCTGGCTTTCAGTGCGGCCCGATTATATCAGAGGCGCCTTCTGTGCGGCAACGTGCGTGTTCCCTGCGACGTGCAGAGTACTTGCAGCCCGAGGCCCGGGGTGTGTCTAGGGCGCATGCAACGCACCCGCTGGCGGGTTTCAATCCGCCTCCGCGCAGGTCGGCATGAGGTGTACAGAGGGGCGAAGCCCCTCTGCATTACTAGTCATCCCCCTTTGCTAAAGGGGGACCCAGGGGGATTGGCCCGGGTGGGTGAAGCGAAGGTGGGCACAGCCCAAGCTGCAGCCTGGATTCCCGCCTACGCGGGAATGACAGAACAGGTGCATCAGGATGCTGCGGTGGGACCGAGGGTGTCCCTCGGACCATTACTCTCTTCTATCCCCAAGAGTGGGGGCCAAGGGGTTATGGCCTGGCAGAGGATGGGTGTTCGCCTTTCATTTTCGAGGGGTTTTGGCTATACTGGGATACTCGATTTGCTCTTGCTTTGTGTTCGTTTCTATAATCGGCGAAAGGGGGGATGGTGTAATGCAGAGCTACAGCACTGACCACATACGCAACGTGGTCTTACTCTCACACTGCGGAGCGGGTAAGAGCTCGTTGTCGGAGGCGATGCTGTTCACGTCTGGCGCCATCCCGCGCCTGGGCCGGGTGGATGATGGCAGCAGCACTTCGGATTTCGACCCGGATGAGATCAAGCGCAAGATCAGCATCAACCTTTCGGTGCTTCCATGCGAGTGGAGCGGGAACAAGGTCAATGTTCTGGATGCTCCTGGCTACGCCGATTTCGTGGCTGGGGCGGTGGCTGGGGTGGCGGTGGCTGACGCGGCGATTGTTGTCATCTGTGCCGCGTCGGGGATAGAAGTGGGCACCGAACTGATGTGGAAGATGGCTGACAGCAGAGGTCTGCCTCGTTTCGTCTTCATCAACAAGATGGACAGAGAGAATGCCGACTTCAGCAAAGTGGTGGAGCAAGTCCAGAAGAGGTTCGGGCGACACTGCGTGCCTTTGGCCATACCGATCGGGGCGCATTCCGGTTTTGAGGGTGTGGTGGACCTTCTATCTATGAAGGCTCACAAGAAGGACAAGAAGGTGGAAGAAGTCCCGGCCTCGGTCGAGGCTCAGGCCAAGTCGTTACGTGAGAAGTTAGTGGAGGCAGTGGCGGAGCTGGATGATGAATTGACCATGAAGTACCTGGACGGCCAGGAGATTGCGGCGGAGGAGCTTGCACGCGTCCTGGTCCAGGGAGTGAAGAGTGGCAAGCTGGTCCCGATCCTGACTGGGTCGGCCCTGCAGAACCTGGGTGCTGGCGGGCTTCTGGATGCCATCTGCCAGTACCTGCCCTCGCCGCAGGAGGCTGCAGCCGTGGAAGCCACCAGCGGCAGTGCGCAGCAGCCCGAGCCCATTAAGGCCGACGAGAATGCCCCCTTGGCCGCTTTGGTCTTCATGACCAGCGCTGACCCGTTTGTGGGCAGGGTGACACATTTCCGGGTCTATTCTGGAGCGATCAGCAGCAACTCGCAGGTTTGGAACAGCTCGAAGGCGCAGATGGAGCGCATCGGGCAGCTCTTCATGTTCAAAGGCAAGACCCAGGAGGCAGTGCCCAAAGTAGCCGCCGGGGACATTGGAGCGGTGGGCAAGCTGGCAGCCACTGTTACAGGTGATACCCTGGCTGTCAAGGAGCGTGCGGTGAAACTGCCGCCGATCGTCTTCCCTGACCCAATATACAGCGTTGCCCTGCATCCCAAGACCAAGACCGATGTCGACAAACTGGGTACGGTGCTGCCCCGGCTGGCTGAGGAAGACCCGACGCTCAGAGTGCGAAAGGACACGGAGACCAGCGAGACCGTCTTGGCTGGAATGGGCGACGCGCATGTTGATGTCTTGGCTGAGCGCATGCAGCGCAAGTTTGGTGTGGGAGTCAAACTGGAGATTCCCAAGGTTCCTTACAGGGAAACCATTACTGCGTCGGTCGAAGCTGAGCACAAGCATAAGAAGCAGACCGGCGGGCATGGGCAATACGGGCATGTTGTGATCCGGGTGGAGCCGCTGCCACGGGGCACCGGCTTCGAATTCGCTGACAAGGTCGTGGGGGGTGCGGTGCCCCGGAACTTCATCCCGGCTGTGGAAAAGGGTGTCATGGAAGCGCGGCATGAGGGCGTCCTGGCCAGATACCCGATCGTCGACGTCAGGGTCACTCTCTTCGATGGCAGCGCTCATCCCGTGGACTCTTCGGAAATGTCCTTCAAGATCGCCGCGGCGCAGGCGCTGAAGAAGGCCCTTTCACAGGGATTCACCGTGCTGCTCGAACCCATCATGAAGCTCAAGGTCATGGTGCCCGAGTCCTTCACGGGAGACATCATTTCCGACCTCAACACCAAGCGCGCCAGGGTCATGGGTATGGTGCAGGAGGGCGGTCTGCAGGTGATCGATGCGCAGGCGCCGCTGGCCGAAGTGCAGAGGTATGCGGTGGACCTGAGATCGGTGACCCAGGGACGTGGCACCTACACTATGGAATTCGATCACTACGAAGAGGTGCCGTCCTTCCAGGCCCAGAAGATCATCGCCGCGCGAGCCGAAGAGAAGGAAAAGGACAAGGAAAAGGCCTAGCTCCGGTCGAACCTGCTACCAGTACCGCGTTCCCGCGATAAAGGCTGCAGCGCCCTGTTTCTTCAGCTTCCTCAGGTTCTTGACGTTGCCGTCGGCGTGGATCGGCTTCAGGAAGTCCAGCTTCTGACAGGTTTCGAACCCCTGGCATTCCCAGCAGCCATCGATGCCCCGCTTGGCGCAGCAGACTCTCACTTTGCATGATGGAGGCCCGCCGCCACTGCGGCATGTTCTCTTGCAGCGCAACCTGACCATTCCCCCCAGCGCCTGGTAGCACTGCTCGTAGTTCTGGAACTCCTTGAAGTACTTGGACAGGCCCTGGGCGGTGCGATCGAACTTCGCCTCCCGCAGCTTCTTCCTCAGGTCCCGGGCCAGGTCGGCGATCTCGCCCTTGTGGTTGGGGCAATCCCCGCAGTAGAGCCCGCAGTAGGCTATCAGCTCTGTGGTCTCAGGCATCCGATCACCTCCTCGTCGTCAGTTTGATGCTTGGCTCTGCGCTGTCAGTCCTTGACGGTCCTGCCCATCGAAGGCCCTAGCGGCGACATGAATCCGCCAGCGTTCCTCTGTGGCAGCGGCACCATCTGATCGCAAGTCTCGATCGCCACGGCCTTGTCGGCGATGAACCGGCCCATGGCACGAGCGCGTGACTCGACCACTCGCAGCACCTTCTTCTCTAGATTGTGAAATGTGAATAGCTTGACCGCGGGCTCGGGTTTATCGCTGAAATCCCAGACCCCGGCCACCCTGCCGTCAATCAGGATGGTGGATGTGGCGTTGCCCGAACGGTCGAAGACCATTTCGTAGTACTTGTAGTCGAGGTAGCGCTCTCGATCTTTGTAGCCCATAAGGTACGGATCGAGTGCCGGCAACAGGTTGACCGCAGGTTGACTGGAAGGTTCGAAGCATTCCAGCGCGGCTATATCCGCGGCCAGTATCACGTATGTTCCCTTCAGTTCTGGAATCTCTACTTCCGTCGTCTCGCGTGCCATGACTTGGAGTATGCGGCGGACTTCCGTCAGCGTGAACCCCGACCACCAGGAGATGTCCTTCACGCTGACTGGGCCGTAGCTGGCCAGGTACTGCTTCACCGTCGTTTCTCTGGCCTGCGCCGGGTCTACTGCGTTCAAGTCCATCTCGGGGAAGTAGTCGCTGAACACGTAGTAGGTATGCGTGTTGCTCTTCCATCCCTTGTCCGACCGGCTGCGCATCAGCAGCCCTTGGTCACACATCAGGTTGACGATGGGAGAGACGTTGAGCTTGGGGCCAAGATGCTTCTTGATCTGCACGGTGGACATCCCCCTGCCTTTGAGTATATCCAGGATCGCTCTCGATGCCTCCTCATACTGGTTCTTCGTGACGGCGCCCGTATATCGGAGGAAGTCCTCCGAATTGGGCTCGACTATGGCCTTGGTCGCGGCGAAGGCGATGGGGATGGTTTCTCTGGGCAGCGCGTGGACTGTGGTTCTAACGCACCTGATCTTGCCGAGGGTCTTTCTGACATAAAGCTCTTCATCCAGTTTGTCTCTGGTGAAGTCCTTGGCCCTGGCGAAGAGGGACACGTAGGGCGTTGTCGGGTTAGTGGCGTGCAGACCGTAGATGTCTCTGGCGATCTGCACGATGTCATCGGTCTTCGATTCATCGGTGAGGCGCTGCTTGTGCAGCCGGAACCGGTTGACTGAGTTCAGGTCAATCTTGGAGGCCATGGTCCAAATAGTGTAGTGCCTCTGAGAAGGTATGACAACAAGGTGTCCTGCTCAGTCACCCGGCCCTCGCTCCGGGGGCATAAGTAACGCAGAGGAGCTTCGCCCCTCTGCACGCCCTTTGCAGCATTGGTGGGCACCAGGTCCGCGACCTGATGCCCGTAGGGGCAGGCCCCCGTGCCTGCCCTCACCGCGTCATTCTCGCGGAAGCGGGAATCATGAAGCCGGACGCTTCGCCCGTTATCTCCGCAAACAGAAGGGGCCATGCGCAAGCATGGCCCCTTGAAGCAACGAGCTAGATTATCGAGCTATTCCTTCAGCAGTTCCTTGACCTTCGCGGTGAAGGCCGGGAGAGCCTGCTTCCAATCGCCGACGATCCCGAATCGCGCCTCTCGGAAGATGTTGGACTCGGGGTCCTTGTTAATGGCGACGATAGTCTTCGATCCGGAGCAGCCGGCCATGTGCTGGCTGGAGCCGGACAGCGCTATGGCGATGTAAAGCTCAGGAGCCACAATCTTGCCGGTGAGACCAACCTGAATAGTGGCTTGCACCCAGTTGTTGTCCACCGCCGGTCTGGTGGCGCCGACGGCGCCCTTAAACAGCCTTGCCAGCTCTTCCAGTTGCTTGAAGCCCTCCGGGCCTCCAATGCCTCGGCCACCGGCTACAACCGCTGGTGCGTCTTCCAGCTTCACACCGGCCACTTCTTCCTTGATCTTCTTCACGAACTTGGTCTTGATCTTGGCCGGGTCTATGCCGGACGCTACGTCAACCACTTCGCCCGTTTTGGCGGCATCGCGCGGCAGTGCGGTCATGGCCTTGGGCCGGACGGTGGCCATCTGTGGCAGCGCCTCCGTGGTGAAGATGGCCCTGGCATTGCCGCCGTAGACCGGCTTGGTCTGCACGAGCAGCTTGTTGGCATCGACGTCCAGGTCCACGCAGTCCATAGAGATGGACGTGTTGAACCGGAAGGCCAGCCTTGGCGCCAGGTCGCGGCCCACGGTGCTCTGGCCCAGCAGGACGATCCGGGGATTCGCCTGCTTGATCACGCTCTCTGCCGCCGTGACATAGGCATCGCTCTGATAGTCCTTCAGATTGGCGTCATCCACCACGAAGACCTTGTCGGCGCCGGAAGCAATGGCCTCGGCGGCCAGGCCCTTGACTCCGCTGCCCAGCAATGCGGCACATAGCGGCTCACCCAGCTTGGTGGCCAGCTTCTTGCCAACCCCGAGCATTTCCGCGGTGATGGCGGCCAGTTTCCCCTCGTTGATATCTCCAACAACTAATACGCCTTTGTTGTCTGCCATTCGTTCCTCCTTAAGTCGTTATCCTCTCTGAACCAGTTTCCTGGGTTGGTGTCTGCAGTCCTTCGGCCTCTACAGGTTCTTGTGCGTCAGCAGTGAGAAGTTGGTCGAGGATTCTTTCGGCCTCTATCGAGCCAGGCACTCCATTGGCCTTCATCTTGGCGATTAGGTCATCGATAGGCATTCCGCACGGCATTTCTAAGAATCTCCTGCCCTAGACGCTCTCTGCTGTCTAGCGACTCCTCTTTCTATAGAACCTTGGCTTCTCTCAGGCGAACGGCCAGCTTGGCAGCAGCATCGGCCACATTCTCGCCCTCGACGATTTCGCACTTGCCTTCTTTGACCGGCTGGAAGAGCTTCACCAGCTTGGTGCGTCTGCCCTTGGCACCGACCTTGGCGGGATCCAGGCCGACATCGGCCGGCTTCCAGATGATGGGCTGGATCTTGGCGGCCTTCATGATACCCTTGAGCGGTGCATAACGAGGCTCACCGAGTTCGCTAGTAACGGTGATGAGGCACGGCAGCGGGGCCTCGACCACCTCGAAGCCGTCGGCCACCAGTCTCTCGACCTGCACCTTGCCATCGAGGATCGTGATCTTCTTAACCAGGGTGATACAGGGCACCCCCAGCATTTCGGCTATGCCGAGGCCAACCTGACCGGCGTCCCAGTCGGCGGCCTGCCGTCCGCAGAAAATGATGTCGAAATTGCCGATCTTCTTAATGGCGGTGGCCAGCGCGAAAGCCGTAGAGTAGCTGTCGCCATCCTCGTAGGCCGGGTCTTCCAGGAGAATCAACTGGTCAGCGCCCATGGCCAGGGGCTTCTTGACGACATCCCTTACCAGGTTATTGCCCAGGCTGAGGACAGTCACCTTGCTGCCCGCTTTGGCATCCTTGACTTTGAGGGCTGCTTCCACAGCGGTCTCGTCGTAGGTGCTGACTACGGGGGCGACTCCTGGTGGGGGAACAACCTTGTTCGTGGCGGCGTCAACTTTGAAACTGGCTGGGGGTGCTTCCGGGTCGGGTACTTGCTTTACACAGACGATCAACTCCATAAACGACGTCCTCCTTTAGGTGGTCGATACAAATAGAGATTTGCGTACCACAAACCAACCTTAAATTTAGCATTCGGCGCTCTCAAGTGTCAAACTCGGAGCGTGGGGTGGAGAGCCGAACCCAGCGGGCTCAGGATGCAGTTTGGGATTCGCTCTGATTTCCCAGGATAGCCTGTACCCGACCCACCTTTCCATCCTCCAGCATCACCTTGATCCCGTGTGGGTGATTGGGGCTCTTGGTCAGAATGCGCGCGATAATGCCGGCCGACAGTGTCCCAGTGCGTTGATTCTGCTTCTCGACAATCTGCACACGCAAACCGGGGTGGATCTCATTGCGTTGGGGTGGAGGCATAGGCTTGTTCTGCATCTATCATACCACCATACCACCGTGCAAGGATCGAGAAACATCGGAGGGACGCGCTCCGTCGCGTCCGCGTTGTCTGGGTCATAGCCACGGGAGAACGTTCAATTCACCTTGAAAAGGCCATTCATCAGGCGCTTGGCACAGACCGGCGCGAACCGGGTTGTAGCGCACGTAGTCCCATTTGACTGAGTACTGCTCGCCGGCTCGCATTTGCGTATCCCAACAAGACCTCTGCCAGACAGGCTGTTCCTCGCTTCGGGGCCATCGCCGCGAAGCGGCGGATTTCCAGAACCGAACCTATTGGGTGAGAGACGGGCAGTCCAGGCTGCCGGGAGAACAGAAAAGGTGGCCGTGATCTGGCATGATGACATATCGCCCCACCAGCCAATGATCGTCGTGAATCCAAACGTCCCTCAGGAGATCGTGGATGTCAGGTTTGGCCAGGATTGGCTGTTTCTTGTTGGTGCAGACGGTGAGGAAGACGACCGCGGCCCCGTTGGCCGGTTGCCGCGCGGGCAAATGAATTGGTGTTTTGCGTTGGATGTGTTCGTCCATATTGTCGGAGGGACGCGCTTCGTCGCGTCCGCGTATCCTGCCGTGTCCCGGTTCGCCATGTCGGTCCGTTGGTGTCATCACGTACCGTTTCGTTTTCGGCCACGACGGAGCGTGGCCCTCCGATTTGCCGTAGACCT
>DAIQQD010000173.1:0-4619 GCA_036787015.1 Chloroflexota bacterium | reverse complement strand
AGGAAGGCGGTCAACTGGGCGCTGCGGCAGATCGGGAAGCGGAACGCCGATTTGAGGGAGGAGGCCATCGAGGTGGCACTGGGTTTGCAGCAGGTTGAGTCGAAGAGCGCCAGGTGGATCGGCTCAGATGCGCTCCGGGAGTTGACCAGTGATGCAGTGCGGCGTCGGGTTGGTTCGAGGTGAGGTCGCCGCCCAGGCGATTATCATTGGCAGTCATTGCCCACTCGACCGTGAGCTTGTCCTTGGGCTGTATAATAGGCGAAACACCGGAAAGGAGGTCAGGACGATGGAAGTAGAGCACGTTCCAGGCAAGAATGTGGGTCATGCCATGCTGTATGCGCTGAGTACCTGTCCCTGGTGTCAGAAGACCAAGAGGCTGTTGAACGAGTTGGGTGTGGAATATAACTACATAGACGTTGACTATCTGGATGGCGAAGAGAAGTCCAAGGTCATGGAGGACGTGAAGAAATGGAACCCGGCGTGTTCGTTCCCGACGCTGGTGCTGGACGACAAGAAGTGCATTGTTGGATTCAAAGAAGATGAAATCAGGAAGGCGCTCAAGAAATGACTGTACCCACGGTGGCCCCGGAGGAAGTTGACAGGCTATACGAGAAGCTCAAGAAGGAGGCTGAGGCCGGCGGGTACCATCTCAATCCTGATGCTGAAATGACCAAAGCCCTGGTGAAGGGGCTGTTGACAAATGAGAAGCGGTACGGATACCAGGCCTGTCCTTGCCGGCTGGCGGCGGGCAGGAAAGAGGAAGACCTGGACATCGTCTGTCCCTGTGACTATCGCGACGCTGATGTTGTTGAGTTCGACGCCTGCTACTGAGGGCTCTATGTGTCACAGGCCGTCGTGAGCGGCCAGAAGGCGGCGGGGTCCATTCCGGAACGGCGTCCGCCGCGGGAGGAGCGCAAGAAGGCGGAGTCGGCGTCAGGAAAGGTGGCCTTGGGCAACCTGCCGCTTCCGGTGTGGAGATGCAAGGTCTGCGGATACCTTTGCGCCAGAGACGGACCACCTGAAGTCTGCCCCATATGCAAGGCCAAGAAAGACCGTTTTGAGCGGTTCATCTGATTCGGCCCGTAGCGCCCTGGGGCATGAGGGGATGAATGTTCTGTTCAAAGTGCGGCGCGCTGAACAAGGAGGGCAGCCACTACTGCCATTCCTGCGGTGCCTACCTTCTGTCATCGGGTGCCGAAGCGGAGACGTGGACGGCAGAGATCAACGTTGCCTATCCCGAGGCCTCTGACCTCCATTTGAGAATCCGAGTGGGAGCCTGTCGCCTCAAGATCATTCCCGGTGATGGCGCGGCGTGGGTCACCGGTGCGTACCAGTGTCCCCAAGGCGCGCTTCCGTTGAAAATCGACAGGAGTGGTGGGAAGGTCACGATCACTCAGGACTACGACGTAACCGGCCTAGGCGGTCTGCTTCGATACACGCCCAGATTTGAGCTGACCCTGGGCAGAGCGAAAGCATATGGACTGACGCTGGAGGCTGGAGCCAGCGACGTGGCAGTTGATCTGGGAGGAGTCCCTCTTAAGAGACTGATCATCAAACAGGGCGCCGGTAGAGCGGATTTTGACTTCTCTGCACCCAACCCGCAAGAAATGGCTTCAGTTCTCGTCAATTCGGGGGCTGTTGCCTTGCAGATGAGAAACCTGTCCAATGCCAACTTCGCCGAGATGACATTCGATGGTGGTGCAGCGTCGTACAGGTTCGATTTTGGTGGTACACTGCGGCGCGATGCCAAAGCCAGGATAACAACCAGCTTGGCGCCGGTGGGTATTCACATTCCATCGGGAACGGCAGCCAGAGTGTTTGAGAACACTGTTGCGGCAGCCCTGGATATTGGTGATGGTCTCACGAAGAAGGGTGGGGCCTTCTTGACTGAGGCCGCTGTTGCAGGTAAGACGCCGATGCTGACGATACGCGCCAACGTTTCGTTGGGCACACTGAGTCTCCGTTCCGCTGAGTGAGCGGTCGCCGGACCGAATAGAACTCGACAACAACGCAGCCGGAAACCGGAGCTGAAAACTGGCCAATGCTCTTGTGATCCTCAGGGCGTGTATCAGAAGGTGTCAGTGTCCACGTATCACAAGCTCAGCTTTGCCCTTGCCGCTCGTCGGGGCGTGCAGAGGGGCGAAGCCCCTCTGCGTCTTTTTCTATCCCCCAAGAGTGGGGGGCAAGGGGTTGAAAGAGAGTTCTGTGACAGTCTGCCAAACTCGACCCGTTGGCGGCAAGAAGATGCCCTACACAACCGTTGACAGCGCCTGATGAGCCGAGATATAGTCTGGCGCAGTGTGATCGGCCGCGGGAGACCCGAAAGGAGGAAGTTGTGGCTGGAATATGTGGCTTCTTCAAGGCAATCTTGGGCAAGTGCGAGACCAAGCCGTTGAGCCCGGAACTGTGGAGCGTCGAAGGGGGCAAGGTGGTCGTCAAGCTCAGCCAGAAGCCCGACGCGATCCCGAAGGGAGGGGCGGCCTATCTTCAAGGGAAGGGGCTTCAGGAACCTCTGCTGATAGTCCACACCGATGACGACAAGTATCTGTCATTCACCAACCGCTGTCCCCATATGAAGCGGAAGATCGATCCGGTGGCCGGAGAGGCGAAGCTGCGCTGCTGCAGCGTCTTTCACTCCAAGTTCGACTATGATGGGAAGCCGCTCAGCGGTCCGGCCAAGGAGTCTTTGAAGCGCCACCAGGTGGAACTGAGTCAAGGAAACCTCGTTCTGACAGTCTAGGACAGGGGTGGGACTGCAGAGTCCTCTGTTGAAGGCGGCCGTATCAACGAGAAGTTGACAGCCTCTGCTTGCCCCATTCGTCGCGCACTTTCTCGAGGTGAGCCTTGGCGGAATTGGCCAGGTCGGCGAGAATGCGCTTCAGCTCCGGGGCATCCGGTACGAATACTTCGAAGAAACGCTGCTCTATGAAGCTCTCTTCAATGTAGAGAGCCACTGACAATGCGTTGATCGGCGACATCCCCGGCTCTCGCGCGGTGGCCGTCTCGCGCTCCAGATAGGCCGTGAAGCCGCGCACAGGCTGGATCTTGAAGCGGTCCCTGTTGATGCTGAGAGACCCCTCTTTCATCTTTGCCAGCAGGCCGCGTAGCCAGGCGGCATGGGATATCTCCTCGGCAGCCAGGCCGGACCAGAAGGCTTTCTGAGCCGGAAACTTGTCAGCATATGCCTGGTATAGCTGGCTGACAGCCTCTTCGTTTTTGGCCATGGCCTCGATGACCTCGCTGACGCTTCCTCTGAGATCCATGCTGCACCTGTGGAGAGGATACCAAATAGGCGAGAAACAGGCAAGGTGTAGAGGCATGCCCGTGATTCTCAGAGGTGGCAGGTTTGGCCCTGTGCTGGACTATCGTCGAAGTTGGATGGATGCCTTCGCCGAGGGGCTACAGTGGCTGACCGCTGATGGCGGCCCAGACGACCTCCGGAAGCATGACAACGCGGCAATCGTCTCTGGCCCTGAGAGCCTGTTCCAGACCCATGGCGCAGCCGCCGCAGGGCGTTATCACAACCCTGTTCTTGATACTGCCTAGGAGAGAGTCCAGTTGCTGAGGCCGGGTGCAGCAAAGATGGCTGTCGAGGAGGTTGAGCCTCAGCCCTTCGATGCGATTCAGCACCTCCACGGCTGAATCCAAGTCGGGCAATGAGCCATTGATGCTTTGATAGTAGTAGTGACATCCGGCGTAGTAATCGGCTTCCAGCTTCAACATGCCTCCCTCGAAGAGGCGGGCCAGCAGGGTGGGATACCAGAGCATCTCCTCCGGAACGGAATCCCTGAAACGGCTGCTAACTAGGTCGCAGCCCACGCAGAAGGCGATGATCCTCTTGGCCCCGACTCGGCGGGCCTGGATCAGGTTTTTCTCCAGGAATTCGTGGGTGAGCGCGTCCGCTTGCTTCATCTCAACACCCGTTTTGTCTTTGGCCGCCTGCCGCAACAGGAGATTGCCGCAGCAGTGCTCCTTTGGCAGCAGTGTATAGTCAACCTGGTAATGTTCGAGAAGGAGCCTAAGAGCTCTCATACTCTCAGGCACCAGCGAAGGCAGGAAGCAACCGGCGATCAGGGCGCACTGCGCCTTGTCCGCGCTGCGGAAACCCATGGTCTTGAGGAGCCTGGCCCTGTCATCAACTCCTGCATCTCCTTGGGCAAGGCCGCTCTCGCGGATATTGGCGATCAGTCTCTCATCAAGCATTGGGAAGCTCTCAGTGTGACGTAGTCAGTGACAGACCCTGTCGTTGACTGGCATGGTAGATGACGGACTGATGGCTGTCAATCGCTCGACTGATCTGCCATGACCGGCAATCCAGGTGGAGAGGTACGTGCCGCAGCGAAGGACTTGACAAAGCGGCGGAATATTGCTAGAATCCAAACAGTTAGGCCAGCACTAAGGGATGACCCAGTGGACATGGATACTCTGGATGCTCAGTGATGAGACTGTGCTGGGCCATAGCCCAGATGGTTCCGAAGAAAATGGCAAGAATCGATGGGAACCTGGCTGAGGGAGTGAGAGCAAGATGCTAATGCGATCAACGGGACTGGGAAAGACAGAGCTGAGGGGGAAGATCGTCGGGCTGATACGTCAGGACGAGTATCTGGTTCTCCAGGTGG
>DAIQQD010000172.1:3560-4630 GCA_036787015.1 Chloroflexota bacterium | reverse complement strand
TTGTTCTCGACGATCTCCAGTTCCCAGGGCCATTTCTTTCCCTTCACCCACTGCCCTCCGACCATTGGCGTTCTTGAATAGTTCTCCTTGTTATATTTAATCGGTCCGACGATGGTATTGAGATTCGTTTGGGCTATGGCTTCCCTGATCTTCTCTTTGTTAAGACTCCCTGCCCTCTTCAGAACATCGGCGGCAACCTCATAGACGGCATATATGAAACCCAGAGGTTGTGTCCACTGCCTTCCTGTTTTTTCGGTCCAGGCGTCACAGAGAGTTTTCGCACTATACCCCGCCAGAGAAGACTTAAAAGGATGATAGGGACTCCACCAGACACAGACGGTCAGCCCGTTGGCCAAATTTTCACCAAGGGCTTGAACTGCGGAGGGCATGATGATCGGTTTCCCACCGGTTGACACCTTCGGGATAAACCCCTGCTGAAAGCACTGGCGCCAGGCCGCTGCAAAATCGGGGGGGGGTTGTATGCTTGTGAGGATATCTACCTTCTCCTTCTTCCACAAGTTAATGAACGAGGTATAGTCGCTTGTCCCCGTTGGAAACCTTCCGGCATCCACCACCTTGTATCCCTTCTCATTAAGCCGCTTCGTAAACATCTCGGCATAGGTCTTGCCATCGGGATCGTTTGGCCATAAGCCCCCCACGACCTTATTGGTCTTATCAGCGACACTATCCCACATCGAGATAAAGGATTCCACGATCTGGGGCACTGTAAAAAAGAAGTTGTAACTCCATTTGTAAGGTCCACCCGTGAGCCAGGACTCGACGGGTGCATCGGAGACGATGCAGGGGACTTGATACCGCTCGCACATAGCGCTTGCCGGATTCGCGGAGATCGGCGTGTGGAGGACAATCATTAAATCGACATTGTCCTGAAGAATCAGCTTGGAGGTCACATCGCCTGTCTTCGATGGGTCACTCTCGGTATCGACCAACTTGATCCGCACGGGCAACTTCTTGCCTGCCTCCTTGATGAAAATGCCTCCGTCCTTGTTGATCTCGGCAAGGGCCCGTTCATCGACCCATGGGGACGGTTCCCCGAAAGCAGAGAGGGG
>DAIQQD010000172.1:0-3460 GCA_036787015.1 Chloroflexota bacterium | reverse complement strand
TTTGAGACCCTTCAGCCAGAAGTCGCCGTAGCTGTCGCTTTTGGCCTGCAACTTCTCACCAGTCTCGTTGTTCGTCGCCGTGATGGTGGCCCCTTCGGCAGACGCATCAGACTCTCGATCGAACAGTGCGCCCGCGATGAACTTCTTGGGCAGCCCGATGTAGTACACCCGCGGCTTCACCTTCGCCAGGGCCGGCTTAAGCGGCTCCGCCTTGGCGATAAGGTCTTTCAAATCCTCTTCCTCGCCGAAGGTGAAGGCGCCTGTGGGACAGGCATCGACGCAGCGCGGTTCTGTCCACCCGTCGTCCAGCAGGTGCGCGCAGAACGTGCACTTCTGGGCGATGTTGAGGGCGTCATTGAAGTAGATGACGTTCTCGTACGGGCAGGCCGCGAGGCACATCTTATTGCCGCGACACTTATCGGGGTCGATGATGACGGCTCCATCCTCCCTCTTGTAGATGGCCTTGACATTGCATGATTCGATGCAGGGAGCCTCGTCGCAGTGCTGGCAGATGCTGTGCTCGTAGGTCATCTTTACCTTGGGAACCTGGCCGCGGACATTGTCATAGACCTTGTTCCAGAACTGGCCGGTGTCTGGCTGCGGTTTCGCGATAGGCGACCAGTCATTGGCCACATGCTCGTCTTTGCATGCCACCTGGCAGTTGTAGCAGCCGTTACAGATGTCGTAGTTGATGATCAGGACCTTACTCATTCTTCACCTCCCAAAATGCATGCCTCCAAGCCGGGACCCGCACACGGGTGGAAGGGGCGTTCGAAGGCTTCTGGATATTTGCGTTTGAGTGCTTCCATGTCGGTCTTCTCGATTTGCACCAGGAAGCCGCTGACCGCATGGCCCACCGCGTTCTTCGAGGTGGTGTTGCGGGGCACGATGGTGTTGATCGCACCGCCACGATCGATCTCGCCGGGGACGATCGGGTCCCACTTGGCGCCGTGATCGATGTAGACCACGCCGGGCATGACGCGTTCGGTGATGTACGCGCCGCCCAGCACGGTCCCGCGATCGTTGATGATCGACACGATGTCGCCGTGCTTGATGCCGTGCCTCTCCGCCTCAGCCGGGTGCAGCCACACCGGGTGGTACTGATACCCATCGGGGCCCTTGATCTTGCAGGTCTCGATCTCCCGCAGCCAGGTGATGTCTTCATGCTGGGAGTGCACACTCCAGCGCGGATGGTTGGAACACACGAGCAGCGGATACTTCTTGGAGCGCTCGGTGCCGATGGTCTCCTCATGGCTGATGCCTTTGGCGATCCACTTGGGCACCGGGGGCCGCTCGAGGTCGTCCGGGAAGTGCTTTTTGAGACCGGTGGCCTCGAACTCGAGCTTGCCGGTCGGGGTCGTGAGCGGGTACTTCTCCGGATCCTTATAGAAGTTGTAGAAGCCGGCAGGGACGTCCTCCCATCCGTCGGCCGTGGGAACCACATAGTATCCCTTCTCGTTGAGCTCCTCCCAGCTGATGAGGTCGGCGCACCGGGAGGTCTCCCATCCGTACTTGATAAGCTCGGGGATAGACTTGCCGCCAGTGTATTCCTTCAACAATCCCAGGCGCTCGGCGATCTTGCAGACGATCTCGTAGTCGCTGAACGACTCGGCAAGGGGTTCGATGCACTTGTGTTCCGGGAAGAGAAGGTTGTACTGGCCGCTGAAGATGTCGCCGGCAATGTCGTCCTCCTCAAGCTTGGTGTTGACCGGGAGGACGATATCGGCCATCAGGCAGTCGTTCTCCAGCCATGGATGCTGGGCGAACATGAATTCGATATCGGGGTGCCGCATCGCGCGGACGTAGTCGTTGCCAGTGTTCCAGCAGGTGATCCACGACGGTGAGTCCGTCCAGACCATGTGGATTTTTGAGCAGCCGTCCGCCGGGTACTTGTAGTGCACAAACTGATTTTTGCGATCGGCCGTCTCGGACTCGCAGCCCCACCAGTCGCATTGGCCTTCGAGGATGGCCTTGGGGACATAGGTCTTGGGGACGAACGACGGGTGGTTTGTCTCGTCGGGATGGCCGCCGGTGTAGGCCTTGCGCAGGTAGGGCACGCGCAGCGGCTTGGGCTGAGCGTACTGGTCCGGTTTGTCGAAAAGACCCCACTCGATCATCTTGGCCTGGTTGACACCGGGCTTGCCCAGGCCTTGCATGGCCAGGCAGATGCATTGCAGACGGGCCGCCTCGGTCGCGTAAGGGCCGCGGATGCCGGGGCCGCCGTTGCCGATGACGACGGTGGTGCGCTTGCTCGCCCACTCGTCGGCGAGGGCCTTGATGGTGCGGCTGGGAACGCCCGTGATGGGCGCAGCCCACTCGGGTGTCTTCGCAACGCCGTCCTCTTTACCCATCACGTAGGCCTCGTACTTATCGACGCCGACGGCGTGCGTCTTCAGGTACTCCTTGTCGTAGGTGCCCTCCTTGAACCACTGATAGGTGATGGCCAAGTAGAGAGCCGCGTCGGTGTTGGGCAGCACCGGAATCCACCGGTCGGCGTGCACAGCAGCGGCGTAGTTGAGGTCCGGGGCCACATAGATCTGCTTGATGCCCAGCTCGGTCCACCAGTAGCTGAAACGGCTCGGCAACTGGCCCTGCCAGCCCCACGGCGTGGTTTCCTGATCGCAACCCCAGAAGAGGAGCAGCTCGGTGTTCTTGGAGATGTCGTAGAGCAGGTTGCTTTGCATCCCCTGGCCGACCGGCTCGCAGCCCCAGAAGTGCTTGCTTCCCCACCACCAGCCTTCCCAGCTGTCGGGCTGACGGTTCTGCTGCGTGAAGCCGCCCCACAGGCGGAGCAGCTTGCGGCCGGCGCCGTGGCAGGCCTGCACGACCTTGTTCTCTCCGTGCTGGTCGCTCTGGTAGAGAACAGCCGTGGGACCGTATTTCTTCTTGATGCGATTCATCTCGCTGACGATGATGTCAAGCGCCTGGTCCCACGAGATGCGCTTAAACTTGCTGACGCCGCGGTTCTGCGGGTTGCGGTTGCCGTTGGGGTCGAAGTCGACACGCATCATGGGGTAGCGGACCCGCGCCGGCGAATAGACGCGCTTCTTGTAGGCGATGGAATACGGCGGAATCAAAGTCTTCATACTGGGTTCGAAGGTCTTACCCCGCACTTCCATCTTCCAGGGGTTCATATCCTTCTTAGGATCGTACTTCCAGTCGTAGTGCATCGGGCGGATACGGATGATCTTGCCATCCTTGACGTCCACCATCGAGGCGTTGGAACCATTCTCTGGCACGCCGCAGAAGCTGATATCTCGTATCAGCGTCTTCTCTGCCCCCTCCCGCTTCCCAGGTTTCTTCTTTTTTTCTGCCATGAGTCTCCTCCGTTGGTCTTAAATTTCAGGAACGTTACGAACGTTACAACCGATGTTGCACTTGGATTGCCCGGCTCCACGTCAGCATCTTCGTGCATTCTATAGCACATTCATTTCATGTCTTGCAAACAAAAAAACGACGT
>DAIQQD010000025.1:0-16065 GCA_036787015.1 Chloroflexota bacterium | reverse complement strand
CGATGGCCGGAGTGGGATACCATCGGCCTTCGCGGGATCTGAGCAATCGATTCTCCTCCAAAGCCAGAAGGGTGTTCTTGAGAAGCTCCCCCCAGTAGCGATCGTCCCCGGCCGTCAACGGCAGTTCCCAGGCGGCGCACAGGAGGTGCGACTTCATCACATACTGGTTCCCAGGATCTATCAGGGCGTTCTCATAGCGCTGGCCGAAGAGAGCCTGGGGATGACGCATGAAGTACTGATCGAGCGGGTTGTCCAAGCCGATAAGGAAGCTGAGGCTCATGCCTCTTCTTCGGCCGCTGCGGCCCGCCTGCTGCCAGGTGCTGGCGATGCTCCCTGGGTAGCCGGTGAGAACCGCGGCGTCCAAGTCACCGATGTCTATGCCCAGCTCCAGGGCAGTGGTAGCCACCACCCCCAGAAGATCACCGTGGAACAACTCCTGCTCTATCTGACGTCTCTCTTCGGGGAGGTAGCCACCCCGGTAGGGCTTGATCCTCTTGCCCAGGGACGAAATGCCGAGGCGCTGTCTGGCGTAAACATAGATAAGCTCGGTGAGCTTGCGGGTGCGGGCGAACGCGATGGCACGGATCTTCCGCTGCACCAGTTCGGCCAACAAAAAGGCGGCCTCGCTGTTGGCGCTGACGCGGGTAGCTTTGTTCTTGTCTGTGAGGGGCGGATTCCAGAGGACGAAATCCTTCCGGCCGTGAGGAGCGCCATCAGTGCTCACCACCCGAAACGGCAGTCCCACCAGTCTCTCAACATGCTCTCCGGGGTTGGCGATGGTGGCGGAGCAGCATATGAACTGAGGGTTGGCCCCGCAACTGTACAGAAGCCGCCTCAGCCTCCGCAACACGTTGGCTACATGAGAGCCGAAGACCCCACGGTAGGTGTGGACCTCATCGATGACAACGTACTTCAACCGGCGGAGAAACCTGGACCACGACTGGTGATTTGGCAGGATTCCCAGATGGAGCATGTCGGGGTTGGTGAGCACGATCTGAGCGGACCTCTTGGCATAAGAGCGCTGCTCGCGGGGCGTATCGCCGTCGAACGTAGCCACCTTCACCGGACTGGGGAGCAGCGACGTCAACTCGGTCAGACTGCGCATCTGGTCCTGGGCCAGAGCCTTGGTGGGAAAGATGTAGAGGGCTCGACTCGTTCTGTCGGTCAGAATCGATTGCAGCACGGGCACGTTGTAGCACAGCGTTTTGCCGCTGGCAGCGCCTGTGACCACGACCACATTCTCCCCGGAGTGGACCAGGTCAATGGCCGCGGCTTGATGGGTATAGAGCGGGTACAGATCTGATGCACGGAGGGCCGACTCCAGTTGGCCGTTCAAGGGCGTGGCCGGTTCCTGATAGCTGGGTTCGCAGGACGGCAGGTGTTCGATATGAACGATCTGGTCCCGGTAGCCGGATGAGGCCTTGATGTGCTTGATGAAAGAAGAAACGGTCATTCTGAGCTTCAAGGTCCAGCAGGTCAGCCCTCAGGGATGAGCTTAGCGGAAGGGGATGAGCTCAATCTGGTAGTCGACCACTTCCAGATCAAGCCGGCTCTGGCCGATGAACTCCACCACCTTCGACAGGACCCTGTTGTTCTGCTGAGCATCATTGCTGACGCAGGCTATGCCCAAAGTAGTCAACTGCCATACATCCTGATCATCGACCTCGGCTATGGCCACATTGTAGGTGTTTCTCACCCGGGCGATCAGAGATTTGACCACCTTCCTCTTGCCCTTCAGGCTCTCATTCTCCGGCAAACGGAGAGTCATGCTGCACACGCCGAGGTTCATGAAGAGGACTCCCTGGTGATGAGGCCATTCTACACTAGCCAAACCTGCCAGCGCAATTGCCATTGGAGCACAATCTCCGCTTGACAGACTCCAGGGAATCTGTCTACAATAACATCCCTAAGCGCGAGGCGTGGCAGGCAATCGACCTCAGAGGGGGGCGAAGGTGACCCTGCGGCAAGCCGCCATTATCGACGGACTCCCAGTTTCACCGTACGCTTTGTTGAGATCATGGCAAAGAAAGACCAACCAAAGCAGGAACCAAGACCGGAGCCAAAACCGGACAGCGGGAAAACCGGCAAGAACGGGGGTCACACGATCCCTGTCCAGATGTGCTAGAAGGCCATTCTCTCTCCCATTGCGTCGTCGAGACCGAAGTGGCCTGTGGAGCACCGCCCTATCCTCATGTAGCACCAGATGGATTGAGGAGTGTTCACGCCGTGTGGTATAGTGCGGACCAGACGGTGGCCGTGAAGGTACTGGAGAGATGGACGCGGGCGGCTGTCTGTTTGGGTGTCTTGCCCAGTCGGTCGGTATTTTGGTGACGGCCATCGCAGCAGCCATCATACTGGCTGTCCTCCTATAGAACCTGACAGTGTGCCGCCGCACACTTTGCTGGCTGCTGCCCTAGAGCCTCGTGTGGATCCCACAGTGCCGACGGTGCTCAATCCTCTCTGAGCACCCGATCTCGCAGAACCGGCCCGCGCGACTCCAAGTTGCCCAAGGGCAGTCACCCACTTCGCGATTTGAAAAACGGTGAGTCGTACTCTATGCTAGTTTTCTGCGGAAGACCAGGTTCCTGCTACGGAAGAGATGACGTTGGCCGCCAAGACGCCTTCCATCGTTGAGATACGTACCCCCACGGGCAAAGTGTACCTTCTTGAGGGGGAGAAGCGCTCCATACTGGTAGACGCCCTCAACGACTGGTACGAGAAGAAGATCATTCGGTCTATCCAACAGAGGGGTAAGGACTCCCTCAGCAAGGTCAAGTTGATTCTGCTGACCCACGGGCACCTTGACCACTTCGGCGGGGCGCCGGGATTGAAGCGCAGGCTCGGCTGCATGATCGCCATTCACCAGTTGGATGTTGAGGGACCACGCAGCGGACGAAACATGCCGTTGGCAACCAGAAACACCTGGGAGAAAATCATGAAGCCGTTGGTGGACCGCATCAAGGCCGAGCCCTTTGAGCCGGATATGACACTGGAGGGTGACGAGGGAGACCTGTCGGACTACGGCATCGAGGCCAAGTGGATCCGGACGCCCGGGCATACCGAAGGGTCGATCTCCATAGTCTTCCCGGGACACGCCGCCATCGTCGGCGACCTGGTGGTAGGGAGGTTCAACGCTCCCAGGAAGCCGGCCTATCCCTTGTGGGTAAAGGACCCGGAGCCAGTCAAGGCCAGCGTCAGAAAGGTGCTGGAGTATTCGCCGAAGACACTGCTCTCGGGCCACGGCGGGCCGCTCGATGCTGAAGAGGTGAGAAGGTTCTTCCTCGGATGAGACGGCTGAATCGAACCGTCTAATGACCGTGCAGCTGAATGCTGCCGGGGCCTGGGGTGTCCCCAGATTCTTCATTCTCCATCCCACATCTATTCTCAATTGACAAGAGAGAGGTGCGAGTCTAACATTGGCCTTGGGTCGTGCTAGGCGGGGAGTTAGCGGTGCCCTGTACCCGAAATCCGCTATAGCGGGGCTGAATTCCCGTCCGAGGCCCGATGTCTTGGGGGACTGCCTCTTTCGGGTGGTATTGAAGATCGGGCCCTGTGCGGCAGAAAGCTATGAACCCCGTCAGGTCCGGAAGGAAGCAGCGGTAAGTAGCCGCTTCTGGGTGCCACAGGATCTCCTGGTCAGAGCTGTCCGGCTGAGTAAAGCCACAAGGCAGGGTCGAAGTCTGGTGCACGACCCTTATTTCATTTCTGGAGGCTTTCGTGCCTGAACCTGTGGATGTGCCGGCGACCAAGGCTAAGACCCTGTTGGGGCAGTTTGGCCTCCGGGCCAAGAAGGGCCTCGGCCAGCACTTTCTGGTCGACGGGCGGGTGCTGCGGCGCATTGTGGCAGCAGCCGATCTGACCTCCGAGGACACGGTGATCGAAGTCGGCCCCGGGCTGGGTATCCTGACACGAGAATTGGCCCAGCAGGCAGGGAGAGTCATGGCCATCGAGGCCGACAGCGAGATGGTCTCCGCCCTCAGTGAAATCGTGGCTCGACACCCCAACCTGACCGTCATCCAGGGCGACATAATGCGCGTCGACCCTGTCTCTCTTCTGCCTTCTCCCACCGGCGCACCCACCAGTTACAAGGTGGTAGCCAACATCCCCTACTACATCACTTCGGCCGTGCTGCGCCACTTCCTAGAGGCATCGCGTCAGCCTGCACTCATGGTGGTCATGGTGCAGAAGGAGGTGGGCAAGGCCATAGTGGCCCAGCCGGGCGACATGAGCCTGCTGGCGGTCAGCATCCAGTTCTACGGTAAGCCGTCCATAGTGGCCCGTGTCCCAGCCAGGAGCTTCTATCCGCCGCCGAAGGTGGATTCGGTGATTCTGCGTGTGGACGTCCACGACAAGCCGCCGGTGGACGTGCCCAGTGCCCGGGCCTTCTTCGAGACAGTCCGCGCCGGCTTCAGCGCGCCGCGGAAGCAACTGCGCAACTCGCTGGCCCAGGGCTTGGCCGTCGGCACCCAGGAAGCGGCCGACCTGCTGCAGCGGGCCGAGATAGACCCCAAGCGCCGGGCGGAGACCCTGAGCATCGAGGAATGGGGCAGGCTGTGTAGAGAAAGGGATCGCCTTGAGTCCTGAGAAGAAGCCCATAACCAGAAAGGCGAATGCCAAGATCAACCTCACCTTCGAGGTGCTGGGCCAGCGCCGGGACGGCTATCACGAGATCATCAGCGTCATGCAGGCCATCAGCCTGTGTGACGTCCTGACCTTCGAGCCTCACGATGGCATTCAATTGGCGTGCGATGTCGCGGAATTGGTCTCTCCCAACAACCTGGTGTACAAAGCAGCCACGCTGATGCAGGGGTTGGCTCGCGGAAGCCGCGGCGTGGCCATCACTCTGGGCAAGGGCATTCCGCCGGCCAGCGGGCTCGGTGGCGGCAGCAGCGATGCCGCCGTGACCCTGCAGGTTCTCAACAAGATGTGGGGCATCTATCTGCCTCAGAAGAGACTAGTCGACGTGGCGGCACAACTGGGTTCCGATGTGCCTTTCTTCGTCAGCGGCAGCCCCACCACCCTGGCCACCGGCAGAGGCGAGAAGGTGGAGGCCCTGCCCTCCCCAGCGAAGACCTGGGTGGTGCTGCTCCGGCCCCCGATGGAGATGCCCAACAAGACCAGGGAGATGTACGCCCACCTCGACCCGGCGGGCTTCACCACAGGCCAGCACGCCCGGAGGCTGGCCAGTTCAATCAGGGCCGGCGAAAGGATCACCAGCCGACAGTGCTTCAACGTCTTCGATCCACTGGCGCTTTCCGTCTTACCGGGACTAAACCATTACCGGCGTGAGTTTCTGGCCGCCGGAGCGGCCGAGGTCCATCTGGCTGGCGCCGGTCCCACGCTGTTCACGCTGGTGGGTGGCAGGGGTGAGGGGGAAGAGATTCTCCACTGGCTGAAGAAACTGCGAATGGAAGCCTACCTGGCAGAGACGGTATGAGCAGCGCCAGTGGTCTTGGACTGTCACTGAGTCCCTCCTCTTCACTTTCCTAGGCAGGCGCCAGGGGCTATAATCGTTGTGTACTGCTTCACCCGGATAATCGAGAGTATTGTTGCGCGTTGGCCCGGCTTCGTCAGCAGCCCATTCCGCGGCTGGAACTCTGGAAAGGATAGCGTGCGGCGTTTTCGCTGTTTTCACCGCAATCGAAGGTGAACTACAACGAAACGCCACGGCACATGATCACTAGTCCCATGCTTGATGAGATTCTCGTCTCCCTTGACCTGGAAACTACAGGGCTGAGTTCGGAAGAAGACGCCATCATTGAGATCGGCGCCGTCAAGTTCCGGGGCGACCAGGAAATCGAGACCCTCGACACCCTCGTGAACCCTCACCGCCCCCTCTCCTACCGCATTTGCATGCTCACGGGCATCAACCAGGAAGAACTGGAGTCCGCCCCCGATTTCTCAGAGGTAGCGGACAGGCTGGCGGCTTTCATCGGCAATTGCCCGATCGTGGGACAGAACATCAATTTCGACCTCGAATTCCTGCGCGCCCAGGGGTTGAGCTTCGACAACACTATACACGACATACTTGACGTGGCCAGCGTCTTGCTGCCCCAGTTGCAGGACTACACCCTGGGCACCCTGGCCAGGGAACTCGAAGTGCCGACGCCCGTTCAGCACCGCGCTCTGGCTGACGCCCTGACGGTCAAAGGCGTGCTGCTGGCCCTCTTGGACAAGGCCTCCGCCCTTGATCTCCCGACCGTGGCCGAGATCAACCGGCTGACAGCGTCTTCAAGCTGGTCCTGGCGCCCCTTCTTCCTCGACCTGGAGAGGGCCAAGGTGGGAAAGACATCGCTCTGGGACAGACAAGCTTGGGGGAGCGCCTTCGTCCCGCGACCAGCGGACCTGCCGGAGAGGCAGCCGCTCACGCCGGCAGAAACCACCAAGCCTCTGGATCTGAAGTGGCTGACGGCCTTCCTCAGCGAGGGCGGCGCCATGGCCGATGTGTTTCCGGGGTTTGAGCACCGTCCGGGGCAGGTGTCGATGATGAAGAGGGTGGCCCAGGCGCTGAATGACAGTGGGCAGGTCATCGTGGAGGCGGGCACGGGCATCGGCAAGTCGATTGCCTACCTGCTGCCATCCATTATCTTTGCGCTGGAGAACAGCACCCCCGTAGTCGTATCTACCAACACCATCAATCTTCAAGAGCAGCTCATGAGCAAGGACATACCCGACCTCCTCCAGGTACTGGGAAAGGCAGAGGCGAAGAAGCGCTCTGCTGGCCCAGAACTCCACATCGCCCAACTGAAGGGCCGCAGCAACTACCTTTGCCTGCGGCGGTGGAATGCCTGGCGCCAGACTCCGGGACTGCCCTGGGAGGAGGCCCGATTCCTGCTACGCCTCTTGCTTTGGGTGAACGCCACTTCCAGTGGTGATCGCGCTGAGCTCAACCTAAATAGGGGCGAGGCTGACCTTTGGAACCGGGTCTGCGCCTCCGAGGACAACTGCGTGACGACGCGCTGCGCCTACTATCCGTCCGGCTGCTTCCTGTACCGGGCCCGGCAGATGGCGCAAGGGGCCCATCTGATAGTGGTCAACCATGCCCTGCTCCTATCGGACCTGACCAAGAGCGGGAGCATCCTGCCGGAGTACCACCGCCTTATCGTCGATGAAGCGCATCGGCTGGAAGAGGAGGCCACTGATCAACTCGGCTATGAGGTCTCCGAGCATGACATCTATGACTGCCTGAGCCAGTTCGGAGACAAAGGCGGGTTGGGATTCCGGCTTCGCGGCCATTTGCGCAACGCGACGGCGACATCGTCGAGGCGACGGGCGATGACGGACAGGCTCAAGGAGCTCCAAGAGAAAGCGAAGGCGGGTCGAACCCGCGCGAGCGAATTGGTGGAAGTCCTCAGTTCCTTTTTGCAGACGACCCGCAGAGGAGGTCGCACCGACTATGAGAGCAACTTGAGGATCACCGGCGCAGTCCGCGGTCAGCCGAAATGGACGGAAGTGGAGCTCTCCTGGGAGAACCTCGACCTGGAGTTGGGAAGCGTGGACAAAGACCTGGGCGACCTGTACGCCGTGATGGATGACCTGCCGGACAAGAAGAGTCTGGAGATGATCGGACTGCTGGGTGAGATGTCTTCTCTGCGGCAGCGGGTTCGAACGCTAATGACCCAACTGGAATCGGTTATCTCCAGCCCGGACGCCAAGTCCATCTACTGGGCCGTCTTGAATCCGCAGTACGGGCTTTCTCTGCATGCGGCACCGCTGCAGGTGGGGGAAATACTGGAGAGGACTCTCTTCTCGCAGAAGGACTCCGTGGTCCTCACCAGCGCGACATTGACCACTGGCAACAGCTTTGCCTACATGAAGAACGCTCTGGGGGTCAATGAAGCCGACGAACTGGCCATTGAAGCCCCGTTCGATTACAAGAAGTCGACGATGGTCTATCTTCCCCAGGATATCCCGGAGCCGGAGACCCCCGGCTACCAGCAGGGAGTGGCCGTGGCTTTGACGGAGCTGTGCCGGGCCACTAGGGGACGCACGCTAGTGTTGTTCACTTCTCACGCTGCTCTGCGCACGGCCCATGCGGCGGTTCACGAACCCCTGGGGCAGGAGGGCATCCTGGTCCTGGGACAGGGGATCGACGGCAGCCCCAAGAGAGTGCTGAACCACCTGAAGGCCAACCCGGACACGGTGGTGTTCGGCACGTCGGCCATGTGGGAGGGTGTGGATGTAGTGGGGAAGGCCCTGAGCGTCCTGGTCATCACCCGCCTGCCCTTCGCCGTGCCGACCGATCCCGTTTTCTCAGCGCGGGCTGAACTCTACGACGATCCATTCAACGAGTATATGGTTCCCCGGGCTGTCCTTCGTTTCAAGCAGGGTTTCGGACGCCTGATCCGAAGTTGGAGCGACCGCGGAGTAGTCATTCTCATGGACCGGCGCGTCCAGAGTAAGAGCTATGGCCGGGTCTTCCTGGACTCGCTGCCGAAGTGCACCGTGAAGAGGGGCAGCTTGCGGCAGATGCCTCAGGAAGTGGTGAACTGGTTGGGCGACTGAGGGCCGCCGGTTCCCAGGCTGGCTTCGCAGAGACGGCAGATGAAGTTCAGGCCGCAGTGCTCAGGATGGAACCAGTAGGTACCGCATTCTTTGATGTTGGCTCCGGTTGACCAGGCCAAATGAAAACTCCCGCCGCAGAGCCGGCACCGGGAGACGTTCTCTCCGTCCAGGGCCTCGCCGCACACACAGCACACTTGATCCATTTCATCTCCCTTGCGACAGCCAGCGCTGCACCAGTTCAGTCTCGTCTTCTCTGGTACCTATCTTACCGTCCAGCTTCGCCCTGTACAGCGCTTTCAGCATCCGGCCCAGTCGGGGCCCGGACGGGACGCCCAGCTTCTGCAGCGCGCTGCCGTCCAGTGCCGTCCGGACGTGGCGCCACCGTGTCAGGTACAGGTCCATCCGCTCTTGAAACAGGGCCGAGTCCGCAACGATGGCGCAGGCCAGGACAGACGTCGGGGAATACTCCTGGAGCGATCCACAGATGGCACTCGGCGGCAGATCCGGGGCATCCAGCAATGGCATTTGCCCCCGCAGGCGAGCGGTGTCCAGGATCACCCGCGAGACGGTTCCCGGCATCTTCAGGCGAGCTATCAGATCCTCGCAGTCCCTCACACCAATTGGGTAAGTCAGGAGGGCGAAATACAGCGTCGGTGTAGGCGGCGAAGCTACCTCGCGCGCCTTCACAAACCTCTTCTCCAGCCAGCCGTTGCCCTTCAAAGCCGGGTGGACTTCACCCAAGAGACCAAGGTCTCCGGCGCGCTTCAGCGCCTTCTCAGGGCGTTCCTCTTTCAGTATCAACTCCAGTTCATGCCGTATCCGGTCACTGGATATGGTGCCCAGCATGGCCACATTCTGGCGCAGCAGCTTCTCTGTGGTGGCTTCCAACCGGAAGGCGAATCTCTGCTCGTAGCGCACCGCCCGCAGCATGCGGGTGGCATCGTCGATGAAGCTCCGGTCATGAAGAATGCGAATGAGCTTGCTCTCCAGGTCCTGCTGTCCGTCGAAGGGGTCCACCAGCTTGCCGAAGTTCGTGGGGTCGAGGCGCAGGGCCATGGCGTTGACGGTGAGGTCGCGCCGCGCCAGGTCATCGTGGATCGAGCCCGCCCGCACCGAGGGCAGGGCGCCGGGGCGGGCATAGGTCTCCGCCCGGGCCATGGCCAGATCGATGGTCAGGTTCCCGGTGCGTATCTTGGCCGTGCCGAAACGGCGGTGGACGACAAGCCGGCCGCCAACCTCACCAGCCAGCGATTCGGCCAGCCCCACAGCATTGCCTTCCACTACCAGGTCGAGGTCGGAGTTGGCCCGGCCCAGGAGGACATCCCGCACCACCCCGCCGACAAGGTAGATGCCCAGCCGTTTCTCCGCCGCCAGCGCGCCGGCCTTTTGGATCAGGCGCAGCGACTCCGGGGACAAGTACTGCTCCATTTGATTGATGACATTTCGTGACATGACTGAGTGCCTCCAGACCGTGACCGTATTTTGGCATGAAAGCCGGTGGGGATCAATTGGTGGACTGTCCGGGCCAGCGCCGGGTCGAAGTGGCTGTGGGCTACGTATGATACAAGTGGGGCAGAGGGTCGATTCTACGTTGAGGGTCGCTTGCTTTGTCTCTCCTCCCACCAGGCGACCAAGTGTGGGGCAGCCCCAACCGGAAGTGCAAGCGCGGCAAGGACGAGATGGCTTACATCCTGATGCCCTTCACTCACCAATGTGATGAAGCATGTGATGAGGAAAGGTATTGGCGAGTAGAGCAACATCGCCACCCCACCAAGAAGGTGGTGTCTCCAGGCGATCGCAACGAGCAGGACAGGGATGAACCAGAAGTGGAACACTGATAGACCGAAGTGGAAAGGCGATATTCCCCCCATGCCCTCGTCCAGCCCGTATGATGCTGCCCACGCCGCGAGAATGCAGGCGATGAAAATGGAGACAGCTATCGAGATGATCCGTGCTGCCCAGCACAGCGCACCCCCTTGTGGGGGACCGAAGATGGAGAAGAGAACCCTCCCAGACAGATCACTCATGGTTGCTGCCACCTCCTCTCGCTGACCACGCGTCCAGTATCCCAGTTCAATCACCCCCCTGTCTTGAGACCTTAGTCCCTGTTTGAGGAACACCGTCCTACGAAACCTGGAGTCTGTTCGAGTACTGGACATAGAAAGGCGACGAAAGAAGGAGAAAATAAGAGGAAAAGTGGACCTCAGATGGATGCAGTCTCCCTCTGGTTTCGCCCAGATCAACTGGATTGTTTGTCCATGCGCCTGGAGAGCCTTGACAGAGTTCAGAACACTGGTATAATAACAGGCCTTCTCGGGTGGTCAAACCAGCTATAAAAGACTAAGTTTGCCAGAGCAAAACAGGTAGGGTAATCGCCCGCCAAGCTCACTCGGGTGGCGAGGAGAAGCCAGGAGGCTTCGAAGGCGAAGAAAGATCAGGAAGCTGGGGAGGTCACCCGAGATTCTTTTGTTCCACGACAAAGGGGCGGCTCATACCAGCCCAACCTCGGCTTGGCTAGCTGTTCGTTGTACTGAGAAGACAAGGGGACGTTGAGGGCCTTTACTCCGACCCCCGCACCACGTTGGTCACCCCACCGATCCCTTCGATCTTGGAGAGAAGCCGGGACAACTGAGCTACGCCCTTCGTCTCGAGAGTCAGGAAGACGGAGGCCGAGTTGTCGCCATGTCCCAGAGACTTCATGGAGGCGATATTCACGCCCTCGTTGGAGACCACGGTAGTTATGTCTCTGACCAGCCCCACGCGATCCCAGGCGTCGACTCGAATCCACACTTGATAGAGCTGGTCCGTCCGCCCCCACTCCACCTCGACCAGCCTCTCCCTCTCTTTCTCATGGACTACGTTGGAGCAGTCTTTCCGGTGCACGGTCACCCCGGTAGTGCGGGTTATGTAGCCGATGATCTCGTCTCCCGGCAGCGGGCTGCAGCACTTCGCCAACCGGGTCAGCAGATCGCCGGATCCCAAAACCTTGATGCCGAGAGGCGCAACGGCTGCCTTTGGCAACTCCCCGGTGATCTTGGGCTGCTCCTCCTGGACGGCCAGCTTCAGAGTGACCTGGCCGGCACTCAGATCACCGTAGCCGATAGCGGCATAGAGATCGTCGACGGACTCGTACTTGAACATACGTGCCAACTCCTCGCGGTTGCCGAGGGCTATCCCTAGCCGCTTCATCTCCTTCTCCAGGACCTCCCGCCCCTTTTCAATGCTCTCCGCTCTGGTCTCCTTCCTGAACCACTGGCGTATCCTGTCCCTGGCACGAGAAGTGTTGACATATCCCAGGTTGGGATTGAGCCAGTCCCGGCTCGGCCCCTTGCCGGCCTTGCCCACAAGGATTTCCACCGTATCGCCGTTACGGAGGTAGGTAGTGAGTGGCACCAGTTTGCCATTGACTTTGGCCCCGATGCACCGGTGCCCGATCCCCGAGTGAATGTGATAGGCAAAATCGACCGGAGTGGAACCGGCGGGCAGGTTCTTGATCTCGCCCTTTGGCGTATAAACAAAAACCTGGTCCTGGAAGACATCAGCCTTCACCAGCTCCAGGAACTGCGCGGTGCCGGTGATTTCCTTGTGCCACTCCAGCAGTTGCCGGAGTCGCGCGATGCGCTGCCCAAACTCGTCCTGCTTGACACCCTCTTTGTAGACCCAGTGAGCGGAAAGCCCGTATTCAGCACTCTCGTGCATCTCATAGGTCCTGACCTGCACTTCGAGGGGCACATTGAAACACATGACAGTGGTGTGAAGCGAACGGTAGCCATTCTCCTTGGGTGTGGCAATGTAGTCATTGAACTCAGTGCCTATGGGATGCCACATACTGTGGATAATGCCCAGAGCGTGGTAGCACTCCTCCACTTTGTCCACCAGCACCCGGATGGCGATGATGTCATGAATGTCGTCGAGGTTTCTTCCCAGTTGGCCATACCTCTCCATCTTCCGCTGAATGCTGTACACGCTCTTGGACCGGCCGGACACCTTGGCCCGCAGACCCGCCTTCTCCAACTCTTTCTGCAGCACCTCCACAGCGTCCTTGACCAACAGCTCCTGCTCAACCTCGCGCCTGGTCAGCAGGTGCTTGACATGACGGTACTTCAGCGGCTCGAGGTTGTAGAAGGCCAGGTCCTCCAGTTCCGACTGTATCTTCCCTATGCCCAGACGATGGGCCAGTGGGGCGTAGACTTCCAGGGTCTCCCGGGCAACGGCGCGTCTTCTGGCCAGAGGCAGGGCTTCCAGCGTGCGCATGTTGTGCAGACGATCCGCCAACTTGATGAAGACCACCCTCAGGTCCTCCGCCATGGCCACCAGCATTTTCCTCAGGCTCTCTGCCTGCAGGTCATCCCGAGTGGGCTTCTCCGCCACCTGCCCCGATATATGGCTCAGCTTGGTCACCCCGTCCACCAGCTTGGCCACCTCCGGGCCGAACTTGGCCTCTATGTCCTCTATCGGGACACCGCAGTCCTCCGGCACGTCATGAAGGAGGGCCGCAGCAATTGAGGTGGCATCGAGCTTGAGGTCCGCCAGGATGGCCGCCGTTTCCAGGGGGTGCTGCAGATACGGCTCGCCGGAGCGCCTTAGCTGACCTTCATGGGCCTTAAGCGCGAACTCATAGGCCTGTCTTATGATGGCCAGATTCTCCGATGACAAATAGGCCCTGGTCAATTCGAGAAGATCAGAAACCTCCATTGTGGCCTGAGTATAGTTCCAGCACAAACGTGCGTCAAGATATGTCATGTTTGACCAACCGGAACCCCCGAAGGTATGATGAAGCCGTGCAGCGTCTGAGACTCAGGTTCTCCCGCGGCGAAGAGCTGAAATACATCTCCCACCTTGATCTGATGCGGCTGTGGGAGAGGGTGTTGCGGCGCGCCGGCATACCCATGGCCTACTCCGAGGGCTTCTCGCCCCACCCGCGGATCTCACTGGCGGCCCCCCTTCCCATCGGGGTGACCAGCGAAGCGGAGTTGATGGATGTGGTCGTCAAGAAGACGGTCTCCCCCCTCTTCTTCATGCAGCACACGAAGCCCCAACTGCCCAGCGGCATGGAAGTCCTCGAGATCGTGCAGGTACCCTTGACCGCCCCTTCGCTGCAGTCACAGGCGCAGTTCATCGACTATCGCGTCTCGGACAGGTCAGACAGGACTGCCGACGAGATTCGAGGGGCGGTCACCGCCACCCTTCAGGCGGAAAAGCTCCCCTGGCACCACATGAGGGACACTGGGCCGAGGCACTATGACCTGCGGCCGCTGATCGAAGACCTGTGGCTGGAAGGCTGGCAGGACCACGTTTTCACCCTGGGCATGAGGCTGCGCTGCGACGCCAAGGGCACAGGCAGACCGGAGCAGGTCACAGCGGCTCTGGGTCTTACCGACCGCCCCGGCCTAATTCACCGTACCAAGATCACTCTGGCAGGGAGCTAGCATGAAGCTGATTCTGATAAGGCACGGTGAAACGGAGTGGAACAAGCAGCGGCGAATCCAGGGCTGCCGCAGCGATACCCGGCTGAGCCCAAAGGGCCTGGAGGAGGCGGACAAGCTGGCCGCGGCGTTGTGCAAGGAGAGGATAGACGCCATCTACTCCAGCCCTTTGAAGCGTGCGGCGGAGACGGCTGAGATCATTGCCGACGCCTGCAGGATGAAGGTGGAGCTATTCAACGAGCTGAGGGAGATCGACTGCGGAGCGCTGGATGGCCTGTTCGAACGCGAACTGACCGGCTCTTACGAGACCGCGTGGAAGGAACTCCGCAGCGGCAACGCTTCAGCCCCGCTGCCCGGAGGGGAATCACTGCAGGACCTTCAGAAGAGGACCTCCTGGGCTGTCGACCGCATGCTGGAGAGGCACATTGATGGGACAGTGGTGGTGGTCGCCCACCTTCTGGCCAACCTGGTCATGGTTTGCCAGGCCCTGGGCATCGACTTGAGTCAAGTGGCGCGCTTGAGGCAAGCGCCGGCTTCTATCACTGTCCTGGAGTTGACTACGCAAGGAAACAGCCTGCTTCTGCTGAACGATACGTGCCACCTTCAGCACTAGAAGGCGGTTGTCCGGCTCCCCGTTTCAGGGGTTAGTACTTTGAAGCCCCGATTTCCTCCATCTTGCCGGTGACCAGGAATACCACCCGCTCGCAGATGTTGGTGGAGCGGTCGGCGGCGCGTTCCAGGTTGTGGGCCACCCAGATGAGACGGGTGGCACGGTCGATAGTCTTCGGGTCGACCATCATAAAGGTGATGAGCTCGCGGAAGACCTGGTCATAGAGGCCATCCACCACATTGTCCAGGCTGACGACCTTCTTCGCCTTCTCCACATCGCGGGCCATAAAAGCCTGTAGGCTTCCATGCGTCATCTCAATGGCGATCTCCGCCATCCGTGGGATATCAATAAGCGGCTTCAGTGGCGGCTCATCGCCGATCATAATGGCGATCTTGGCTATCCCGTCGGCATAGTCACCCGTCCTTTCCAGGTCCACAATGATGTTGAAGACAGCAGCCACGACTTGGAGTTCATTCACCGTGGGGCGGTGTGCGGCGACAAGCCGGATGCACCTGTCCTCTATGTCGAACCGTTTCTGGTTGATCTTGGCATCATCGGCCATTACCCGGTGCGCCAGTGCCAGGTCCCGCTTCTTCAACGCCTCAACAGCGCGCTCTATCGCCTTCTCCACCATGCCGCCCATGGCTACAACGTCGTTCTCGATCTCCCGCAAACCCTTCAGAAAAGCCCCTTCTGATTCCATGGTCATGGCCTCCTCATCTGGTTATCAAAGCCTGCTTAGCATTGCCAGCCGATCGCCTCTATTGACCTGTGTATTATACGCTACACGGCCATCACCGCCAACAATCGTTCTCTGTGGGGCACTTTGCTGATTGCCTTAAGAATGGATAGAATAGTCCTGACGTTAGATATGGCGCACTCCCAAAGGATAGGCGAAGAACTGGAAGGGGCAGCCCTTGAGCCTTCCTGACCCGAGTTGGCCGCTGGTTCTGGTTCTGCTGACAGTGCTGGTGGCTGAATTCGTCAATGGCTGGAACGACGCTCCAAATGCCATTGCCACCGTAGTCTGCACTAGAGTCCTCTCCCCGTTTCGCGCTCTCGCGATGGCTTCTGCCCTCAACCTCCTGGGGGCGGTGGTGACGGGAACAGCAGTCGCCGCCACTATCGGCAAAGGGATTGTGGATCCTGCAGCGATAGGGTTGCCGGTTGTAGGCGCTGCAGTGCTCAGCATCGCGATATGGGGCGCTATGGCTACGCTTCGTGGCTTGCCAATCAGCATTTCCCACGGTCTGGTCGCGGGGTTGGCAGGCGCCGGGCTGGTCACAGCAGGCCCGGACGTGTTGCAGTGGTCGGGATGGCAGAAGGTGCTGATAGGGCTAGCTTTCTCGACACTGGTAGGCTTCTCCTTCGCGTGGATTGTCATGACAGCTCTCTACTGGATTCTACGCCGCGCACAGCCAAGTCTAGTGCGAAAGATCTTCGGCAAACTGCAGATTGTATCTGCGGGTTTCATGGCTTTCAGCCATGGCAGCAACGATGGCCAGAAGTTCATGGGAATCTTCA
>DAIQQD010000171.1:0-4636 GCA_036787015.1 Chloroflexota bacterium | reverse complement strand
CGTTTGGCCGCGGGCGGGCGCGTCGCTGGATGACCCCGCCCGTGCCGGGATTCACGACGACATTGTTACTCCCCACTCCACTGCCGGGGGACTAGGATGAATGCATGAATCCGAGCAACCAGGAGGAAAGCATGACTGCAGAGGGCCAGGCGATGCCGAACAACCAGGCACTCATCGCCACCTACAACCCGCCAGAATCAGGCGGATTGACCCTGCGCTGGGTGCTCCTCACGTCTGTCTTCTCAACAGGGATCGCGGCCATTGGTGTCATTGGCCTTCTACGTTTCCGGGCCAGAGAGTAGCTTCCATCGAGCCGGTGCCCGGTAACATCCACCGACACATCATGCACCGGTAGCTCTGCCTGCGCTGTCCTCGCAGTAGATTCCCAGCCTGGACAGACACACTCGGGCGCGCGGGATGTCTGGCCATGATCAGTGGAGGCTCAGCGGAGTCTATACTCAGGAGGGATTCCGTTCAGCCGGCGAAGGACAAGGCAGTCTTGACGGCCCCGTATCGCTGCTTGTGCAAGTTCACTGAGATCATCCTTTTGTAGTCCTCGATGGCGAAAGTGTGGGTCACCATGTGATCGACCGCCACCTTCTTCTGCTTGACCAGATCGATCGCCATCTCGAAGACGTGCCTTTTCTCGCCTTGTACGTCCACAAAGCCGTAGCAGTAGACTCCTTTCATGGTCTGCAGCTTCAGCCAAAGTGGCGTGAGGTCAGCCACGTGATCCTTGCTGATGCCCACTACACTCAATACGCCGCCACCTCCCAGAACACGCATTGACGCCGCTAATGTCGATGCACTGGCTACGGTATCGAAAACCTTCGAGAATCCGCCCATCAGGATCGTCTGGCCCATCAGGGGGGTGTATCTCCTGGCCTGAGTGATGTTCAAAGAGTGACCCTGGATGTCGCCATCGACTATGACGTGGTCAGCGCCGGCTTTCGAAGCCAGTTGAGCATGAAAGCTCGACGGTTCTGCCACCGTTACGTGGCAGCCGTTTCCGAGGCTTCGTATCGCCTGGACTATGAGATTTCCTATCACCCCACCACCCACCACCAGCACATGATCCCCTTCCCTGGGATTGTTGTCGATGACGGCCTGGAGGGCCACTGCCAGGGGCTCAATCATGATGCCTTCCTTGGGTGATAGCCCAGGAGGCAGCCTGTAGATCTGGCTCTTATGGGCCACGAGGTACGGGGCGAATCCTCCTCCGACATCCCGGCACAACCCCGTGATCAGGCCCGGAGCGAGACTGCCTTCCGCGAAGTTCTCGCAGTTTGACGGACGGCCCATCTGGCACATCCGGCACTCAGGCTCTATTCCCCGAACCCGGCAGCCAAGAGGCGGGCAGACCGTCACCACGTCACCGGGCTTGACTGCGTCGACATTGTCCCCGACCTCTGTGACTTCTCCACATATCTCATGGCCGAGCGTGCAGGGAAACGATGTGAACGGTGTGGCCGTTGGAGAATCCCTAAGGAAGATAAGGTTCATGTCCGTGCCGCACAGCCCACAGAGAAGCGTCTTGATCTTGACCCAGTCGGCAGACGGCAGAGCCGGCTCAGGTATTTCAACCAGACGAATCGTGGCCAGGCGACCGGCGTAGTACAGGCGTCTCAATCTGCCCACTGCCTTTAGGGCAGTGTACTGAGGCACAGAGACAGAGAAACGCAGGGCTTTCATCAGATGGCATCCCGCTCCCGAGTGTGCCGGGTGGCCGACCTGTCAGAACTACCTACCGCAATGATACTGATTCAGGCAGTCCGTTCCCCACCTTGCCTTCAACACGTCCCGCCAGCGTCACAGCCTTCCATCCAGACGCTGTCAAGTGTCACGAGGTCAGGGGGAACCATATGGACGGCGGCATCTACAACAACGTCCAGAACGGATGGCAGGCCGGAGTCCGCCGCCCGCTGGAGGGCGGGGCGAATCTGCTCGGGAGCCGTAACGCGCTCACCGTAGCAGCCCATGGCCTCAGCCAGCTTGTCATAGCGGACTTCGGCAAGATCAACTCCGCAGTAGCGGGCATGGTAGACCAGTTTCTGGCCACCTTTGATCATTCCCCAGGCCTGATCATTGGCGATGATGACGGTGATGGGGAGACCTTCGCGGCGGGCGGTCTCCATTTCCATGGCGTTGAATCCAAAAGAACCGTCTCCGGTGATGCAGTACACGGGCAGTTCCGGATGGGCCAGCTTGGCTCCCAAGGCATACGGCACGCCCGATCCCAAATGCCCGGAGTCAGCCGCCCACAGGAAGGAGCGTGGCTCATAGACGCGATTGACATAGTAGGACCAGACGGAGGTGTTGCCCCCATCCTGCGCACAGATGGCATTCCGGGGGAAGAAGCGGCGCACTTCTTGGACCAGGCGAAGAGGGTGAATCGGGGTCTTGTCAGAATGGGCACCTTCCTGCCAATTGAGCAGCCAGGCTTCCTGTGCCTGGCGAGCGCCTTCAATCCCTGGGCTCTCTCGTTTGGGGCTCGTCCTGGCTCTGACGGCTTCGAGGACGGAATGCAGCGTTGCCTTGGCATCGCCAACGAGCGCTAGGTCCACCGGGTGATTAAGAGCAACGTTTCCGGGGTCTATGTCTATCTGGATGAAATGCTGCTTGTCCAGCTCTCCCCAGATCGGCGGGCGGCCCCAGAAGTCAGTATCGCCCATGCGGCCGCCAACCAGAAGCACTACATCGGCATCGGCCTGGGCCTTGAGCGCCCCGAAAGAAGCCGGGATGAAACAGAGAGGGTGATCCTCAGGGATGATTCCCCTTGCGCCAAGGCTGGTGGTCACGGCTGACGACAGGTGCTCTGCTAACTGCCGCACCTCCGTCCAGGCTCCGGCGCGTAGTGCGCCGCCGCCGGTGTGAATGAGCGGGAACTTGGCCTTGACCAGCATCTCAGCGGAATGGTCGACAAGGTGACTGTCGGCGACGGGCGGCGCAGTCGGCCGATACCGATGCGGAGGCAGTACCGGCTGTTGGGACATCTCGACCTTCTCGCAGAGTACGTTGGAGGGCAGATCCAGGTAGACCGGCCCCGCTCGCCCTGACGTAGCCGCCCTGAAAGCCATCTGAACCAGGTGGGTCATCCGCCTGACATCGTTCACCAGGACGCGGAACTTCGTGATGGGGGTCATCAAGGAGACCTGGTCCAGAGCTTGCATGGACCCGGTCTCGGGATAGCAGCGCCAGGTCTGGTTCTGGGCCCCCAGGACGATAATGGGCACAGAATCGGCAAAGGCCGGATAGACTCCCGGCACCAGGTCAGCTACACCCGGGCCAACGGTGGCCAGACACACACCCGGGTTGCCGGTAACGCGTGCCCAGGCGTCAGCCATGTGTGCAGCCGCTTGTTCGTGCCGGGTGGTGATGAATCGGAGCCCCTCATCCTGACCCAAGCGGTGTATCGCATCAGTGATCGGGTTGCATTGGTCGCCTGGAATCCCGAAAACGTATTTGACGCCCTCGCTGATCAGACAACGTACCAGAATCTCCGCGCCCGTCGTTGTAGCCATGGAATCACCTCCGCCTCATCTACTTCGCCAACCGAATTATATCAGACCGTTTTCCTCAGGCTGCGCCAGTCCCACAGACAAGGTTGCAGCCATCAAACCGCACCCGGACACCTGCCGGGACGCGAGGACACCAGCTTGAGAAAGGGATATAATCTTCTGACGGTGTCGGTCTCAGCAGACCGAGAGAGACCACGCAGTCCCGTCCGGACGCGCTTGTGATAGAATAGCCAGAGTCATCGAGAAGGAGGCAAGATGCTGATAGCGGCAATGGTTCTGGGTCTTATCGGAGGTATCACCTACTTCGTGGGTGGCGGCGCAGGGGCCATAGGCTGGCAAGGTGAAGATTCGGCACCGTGGTGGGTGATCTCTCTCGTGCCAATCGGAGTGCTTGGTGCTATGGGTGCCGCACTAGTGCGAACCAAGCCAAGCCTGGCGGGGATGATAATGCTGCTGGCGGCTGCGGGCGCTCTGGGCGTCGGGTTCGCCTCTTTTGAGGAGTATGCTACAGAGCATGTCGCTCAAGGATACGTGGTCTCCGTATTGCCCACACATCCGTTTGCCGGTTCACTTGTCTACTTCCCCATTCCGCTTCTGTCCCTGATCATAGGAGGAGTGCTGGCGCTGTCCTCCGGGAAGAAATCGGGCGCGGAAGACTAGGGCAAGGATCCGCATTTCACTTGTTGTCGCTGACGCCCGATTATTGACCGCATCCGGGGTGGAGAACCAACTGCCAGCAGGTGAGCAAGATGAGCAAAGGGCTTGTGGCGGGTCTCTCCCTCTGCCTCCTGGCTCTGCTGCTGGGAGGGCTCTTCTTCGTCAAGAGCTATCATGAAGCGTACTGGTCGAGTCCGGCTGTCTTCATTTCGATCATCTTCCTGGGCGCACTGTCTCTTCTACTGGGAGGACTTGTGGTAGGCAATAGGCTGGCCGTGAACGGGCAAGTGGAAAGCGAACTAGGCTAGACATGGACGTGTCTCAGAAGCTCCAGATCGTGGCCGCCAGTGCTAAGTTCGACATCTGCGGCTACGACGCGGCCAGGAGCATGCAACTGGCCAACAGAGATCCGCACCGGTTCATCTACCAGGCGAAGCTGCCCGGCGGCGGATGCATGAGTC